>CATPCO010000421.1 GCA_955652925.1 uncultured Xanthobacteraceae bacterium
GGCCAGGCGCGCGAGATCTTTAACGAAGGTCTTCATCTGCCGGCGGTGCGCTATCACCGGGAATACCACGCGAATGCCGACCTCGAGCGCCTGATTGCCGCCAACAGCCGCACACCGGAGCTTGTGCTCGGCGACATTCGGGGCCAGCTCGGCGCCGACCGCCTGGGGGAGAGGCGAGTGGGTGAGCTCATGACCAAGCTCGGCAAGGAGAAGGTCCTTGCCGCGTTCGGGCGCGTGCTGGAAATGTCGGAGCGCACCGTCAGGAGCGCGGTTGCGCAGTGGAGCAACGGACGGTTCGAGGCGGAGCGCTTCGTCGATGATGACGGCATCCGTTTGGAAAAGCCCGTGCGCATTCACGTCAGCGTAGAGAAGCACGGCGATGCCCTTGAATTTGATTTCGCCGGCTCCGCAAACCAGACCGACGGGCCCGCCAACATCCGTCCGCCTCTCGTCGCTGCCGCGTGCGCCTATGTCCTCATCTCGCTCATCAATCCCGCGATCTACGTGTCGAGCGGGCTCATGCGGGGCTTCCGCGTGAAAACGCGCGAGGGAAGCGTGCTCAATCCGCGCTTTCCAGCGCCCGTGAACACCTATAACCCCACGGTTCACGTGCTGGTCGATGCTATCTTCGCTGCCATGAGCCCGCTCGTTCCGGAAAGGGCGCGCGCCGACGGCAGCGGAAGCCGTTCCATCATCCTCGGCGGCCGTGACACCTATACCGGCAAGAGCTACGTGCAATACGAGATCATCGCGGGTGGCGCAGGAGCGCGCGCAAATAAGGACGGCATGTCCGGCATCACCGTCAACCAGAGCAATGCGAGGATCGCACCGATCGAAATTATCGAGAGTGAATTTCCCGTGCGCGTGACATGCTTCGAGCTGATTGCGGATTCCGGCGGGGCCGGCGAATTCCGCGGCGGACTTGGCATCCGGCGCGAGTATCTCAATCTTGCGGACGCGCGCTTTTCGATTCGCTCCATGCGCCATGTGATGCCGCCGGACGGCTGCGCCGGCGGGCACCGCGGCCGTCCCGGCAGTATCCTGGTCAATCCCGGCGCTGCACGGGAAAAACGTCTTCCCACGCGCTATGCCGATTATCCCCTGCGCGCGGGCGACACGTTCCGCCTCGACACGCCCGGTGGCGGGGGCTACGGCGACGCGCTCAGGCGCGATCCCGAGCGCGTCCTCGCCGACGTGCGCGAGGGCGCCGTTTCGCGCGAGGCTGCCGAGCGCGATTACGGTGTCGTTGTCACTGAGCGGGCAGCATCGTGGGCGGTCGATGAGGCACGAACACGGCAACGGCGGTCCCGGCGATGAAGCCGTTCACGAGGACGCTCGCCTGGCCTTTTCGCGTTTGAACGCGCCGAAACCCGGGCGATAGCTCTTGTCGTCCAGAAACTGCTTCATGCCGTGCGTGCGGCTGTCCTCCTTGTCGGCGAACCGGAGCGCGTCGCTCTTCGCATTGAGGTAGTCGGCGGCCTGGGGCTCGTTCATGAAGCGCACCGCGCGCAGCGCTTCCTTGGTGTAGCGCAGCACGGCCGGAGACTTCTCCATCAGCTTGCGGGCGAGTTTGACGGTCCCCTCTCTGAGCTTTTCCTTCGGAAAAGAGAAATTCACAAACCCGATCTCTTTAGCCTTCTTGCCGTCGAAGGTATCCCCGGTGAGCGCGTAATACATGCCGTCGCGCAAGTTGAGCGTCTGCGCGACATTCCAGGACACGATGCCGCCGGGCAGAATGCCCCAGTTCACTTCGGAGAGTCCGAACAACGCTTCGTCCGCGGCCACGGCGAGATCGCAGGCACAGACCTGGGTGAAGCCGCCGCCAAAACAGTAGCCATTGACCATCGCGATGGTCGGCTGCGGAAACGCCGAGAGCCTTTGCCAGCGCCATTGATTGGAGGCGTGCCGCGCCTTTGCCCGTGCTGCCGGAGCATCGTCATTCGCGCGGAAATAGAGCCTGATGTCTTGTCCCGCGCAGAACGCCTCGCCCGCGCCGGTGAGCACGAGAACCTGGGTCTCCGGATCGACTGCGAGATCGGCAAGCGCGTCGTCCATTTCGATATGCAGCTGCGGGCTCATGGCGTTGCGCTTTTCCGGCCGGTTCATGATCAGCCAGGTGATGCCGTCCTCCTTCTCAATCAGCACGGTCTCGTAGTTCTTTCCGGCCATCCTACGCTCCTTTTCTTTGTTCGACGCGACAAGGTTGGGTCGAGTTCTTCACGAGACCCAACCTTGAGCAGCGCAGGAAGGTGTTGGGTCTCGCAAGCGCTCGCCCCAACCTACCGGCTACCGGCCTTGCGTCTACGCCGAAACTAGGCCAGCCACGGGATTGTCTCAACCGGTTCCAGCGCAGCGCCTTCACAACGAGTGCCAATGAACCGCTATTGGCCGCAACCGCGTGAGCGTGCTAGCTCGGCACCGAGCCACCGTAGCCCGGATTGCGCGATCGCGCTCTCGCGGTGCGTCTTACATTCGATCGCGCAATCCGGGATCGTAAGATTTTTCCCGGATTTGCACTTGCGCTTCGCGCAAGTTCA
Organism: uncultured Xanthobacteraceae bacterium; assembly: GCA_955652925.1. Lineage (GTDB taxonomy): Bacteria > Pseudomonadota > Alphaproteobacteria > Rhizobiales > Xanthobacteraceae > VAZQ01. Next base: position 2,538 of record CATPCO010000421.1, read on the forward strand.
ATCCGGGCTACGCGCTTTCACCAATGGAATGAGCCATGAGCAGCGCTGTCCCGATCGACCGGCGATCACTTCTTGCCAGCGTCGGTGCGCTGGGCGGCTCGCTTGTGCTTGGATTTGCGATTCCTCTTGAAGCGGCAAGGGCGCAAGCATCCGGCGCGGGGGTGGAGCTCACCGCCTGGATCGTGATCGAGCCTGACGACACCGTCATCATTCGCCTCGCGAAATCGGAAATGGGGCAGGGGGTGATGACTGCATTGCCCATGCTGGTCGCGGAAGAACTCGAATGCGACTGGAGCAAGGTAAGAGCGGAAATGATCGCTCCACAGGACAACATGGCGCGCCGGCGTGCCTGGGGCGACATGTCGACCGGCGGCAGCCGATCGGTGCGCGGCTCGCAGCAGCAGCTGCGCGAAGCTGGCGCCACCGCGCGAGAGATGCTGATTGCTGCCGCCGCGGCGCAGTGGAATGTCGCCGGCTCGGAATGCCGCGCCCGTAACAGCGTCATCACCCATGAGCGCAGCGGACGAAGCCTGTCTTTCGGGCAAGTCGCTGCTGCCGCGGCGCAAGTCCCGGTGCCGCAAAACATCAAGCTCAAGCCCCCCCGCGAGTGGCGGCTCATCGGGACGCCGCAGAAACGGCTCGATGTGAGGGCGAAGGTCCTGGGCGCGCCAATGTTCGGGATCGACGTTCGCATTCCCGGAATGCTTTACGCCGCGGTGCGCCAATGTCCGGTCTTCGGCGGACGCTTGAAATCAGTAGATGACGCAAAGGTCGCCGGCATGACGGGCGTGCGCGCGGTCGTGAAGCTCGATCGCGCGGTCGCAGCCGTTGCGCAGGACTGGTGGCGCGCCAAGAAGGCTCTCGAAGTCGTCGATGTGCAATGGGATGTGGGCGAGAACGGCCGCATCACCAGCGAGGACATCAAAGGGGTTCTCAAGGTGGGACTCGATTCGGAGGGTGCCGGCATTGGACGCAAGGATGGCGACTTTGCCGCTGCGATCAGTGCAGCCGATCAGCGCATCGAGGCGATCTACGAAGTGCCCTTCCTCGCTCACGCCACCATGGAGCCGCAGAATGCGACCGCTCACGTCCGCGGCGATGAGGTCGAAGTATGGGCGCCGACGCAGAACGGCGAAGCGGCACTGCGCGCCGCGGCCGAAGCGTCGGGCGTGCCGGTCAGCAAGGTGAGAATTCACGTGACCACGCTAGGGGGCGGGTTCGGCCGGCGCGGCAACACGCACGATTTCGTGTCGCTCGCAGTTCAAATCGCCAAGCACGTGCCTGACCCGGTCAAGGTGCTATGGTCACGCGAAGAAGACGTGCGGCATGACTTCTATCGTCCAGCCGCAATGGCCAGAATGACGGCCGGTCTCGATGCAACCGGCGAGCCCATGGCCTGGCATGTTCGACTGAGCGGACCGTCGGTGATCGGCTTTCTGCCCCCAGGCCATGTCGACAGGCAGTTCCAGGAAGGTTTTCTGGAAGACATGCCTTACGACGTACCGAACTACCTTGTGGAGCATGCGCCTCGCAGGACGCATGTGCCGGTCGGATTCTGGCGCTGCGTCAACCACACGCAGAATTGCTTCTTCAAGGAAAGCTTCATCGACGAGTTGGCGCACGCGGCAAAGGAGGACCCGTACCAGTATCGGCGCAAGCTCATTCGCAATCACCCCCATGCTGACAGGTTTCTGGCCATCCTTGATGCTGCCGCTGAAAAAGCCGACTGGGAAAGCCCGCCGCGCGCGGGCGTCTACCGGGGACTGGCGCTTAACCGGGTCTATGACACCTATACCGCGGCCGTGGTCGAGGTCTCGGTCTCTGGGACTGGGGAGTTGCGGGTGCAGCGCGTCGTCAGCGCCATCGACTGCGGCAGCGTGGTCAATCCACTCACCGTCGAGATGCAGGTCGAGAGCGCAACGGTTTTTGCGCTTACGGCCGCGATGTTTGGCGAGATTACGATCAGGGATGGCGTAGTGGAGCAGTCGAATTTCCACGACTATGCGATGCTGCGGCTTGGCGAAATGCCGCAAGTCGACACCGTGATCGTGACCGGCAATGGGCCATGGAGCGGTGTCGGCGAGCCGCCGGTCGCGGTCGTTGCGCCCGCTCTATGCAACGCGATTTTCGCAGCAACCGGAAAACGCATCCGCTCGCTGCCGGTCAACAAGCATGATCTGCGGCGCAGCTAGATGTGAGTACGCTCGGGTGATTGATGGATGAGCGCGCAACAAACTCAGTGGGTTCCCCTCCCCCTTGTGGGTCCCTTGTGGGGAGGGCAATCGCATATGAGCAGGTCCTACCCCAATCCGAGGCCGCAAAGCGGCACTACGCTGGTGGTTCTTGTAGGGGCGGGACCGGGGTCCCCAAAAAACGCGGATGCGTTTTTTGCGGTGCCCCGCAAACCCGCCCTCGTTCGGCATTCACGGTGTGTGAGGTTGATCCGAGCTTAACCGTACGAACTTTGATTGCGCAGCTGATGACGGCAATTCTCTCGCAGCGAACCTGTGGCACAAGGGCGGGTTTCAACCCCGCCCCTACAAGCTTCGCGACCGCGATGTACTTCCCGTCCGGGGTTTGCGCAGTGTTGGTTGCGCTGTGTTTCGCTGCGCATTGTGCCGATGCTCCGCCCGGCGCATCGTCGTGTTCCGGCTGTCATCCTGCCACACGCTGGGTGGACACGACGGTGCCGCGGCTCGCCGGCCGCAACCCGGCTGATATCATTTCGGCGATGCAGGGCTTCAAATCGGGCAAGCTTCCCGCGACCGTCATGGATCGCATCGCGAAAGGATTTTCTGACGAGGAGATCAAAGCGATTGCTGCCTGGTACGGCGCGCAAAGAGAGTGAGAATTTCTGATGCCTGCTAGAGGAACCGGGTGGAAGAGCACAAGCCGGCGCGCTTTCCTCATGCGCGCGGCTGCGGGCGCGTTCGCCGCGGTCATGCCGTGTCCCGCCATTGGCCAACGCGCGGGTGCCGCCGGCCGGGTGGCGGTCGTTGGCGGCGGATTTGCGGGAGCGACCTGCGCGCGCTTCATCAAGCGCATGGATCCCCGCATTATGGTGACCTTGGTCGAGGCGACCCCGACCTTTACGGCCTGCCCGTTCAGCAACGCCGTCATAGCGGGTTCGCGCGACCTCAAGGCGCAGGAGTTCGGCTACGACAAGTTCCCCGGCGAGCAGGTCTTGACCAATTTCGCGCCTGCGACCGCCATTGATGCGCAAGCGCGCATGGTCGGACTCAGTAATGGAACGCGCGTTTTCTATGACCGGCTGGTGCTCGCGCCGGGCATCGACATTCGCTGGGATGCGTTGCCCGGCTACACGGAATCCGCGGCGGAGCGCATGCCCCATGCGTGGAAGGCGGGCGAGCAAACAATCCTCTTGCGCCGCCAGATCGAGGCCATGCCGGATGGCGGCACCGTGGTGCTCTCAGCGCCGGCCGATCCCTATCGCTGCCCGCCCGGGCCCTACGAGCGCGCGAGCCTCATTGCATTTTATCTCAAGAGCAAAAAACCGAGATCCAAGCTGATCATTCTCGATGCCAAGGACTCGTTTTCCAAGCAGCAGCTCTTTCAGAGTGCATGGAAGGAGCTCTATCCGGCGCTCGAATGGGTCTCGCTTTCATCGGGCGGCAAGGTCACATCGGTCGACGCGCGAGCGATGATGCTGACCACCGACGCCGGCAGGCACAAGGCCGATGTTGCCAACGTGATCCCGCCGCAAAAGGCTTCCCGGATCGCGGATCTCGCCGCGGTGGCCGACCGCTCCGGCTGGTGTCCTGTCGATCCCGTGACGTTTGAATCGAAGCTGCAGCCCAACATTCACGTCATTGGTGATGCCGCGATCGCCGGGGCCATGCCGAAAACCGCGTTCGCCGCGAACGCACAGGCCAAGGTTTGCGCCGCCGCGGTGGTAAAGCTGCTTGCGGGCACGAAGCCCGACTCGGCCAAGCTGATCGACGCAAGCTATAGCCTGGTCGCACCGGACTATGGAATTTCAGTAGCCAGCGTTTTTGCCCCGGCCGACGGCACCCTCAAGGAAGTGCGAGGCGCAGGCGGGATGAGCCCGCTCGATGCGCCGACGGAAACCCGCGCGCTCGAAGCGCGTTTCGCGCACGGCTGGTTCAGCACTATCACCGAGGAAGTATTCGGGTGACGGGAAGGAACGCCATGACAGTGTGATCCAGCGCACAGGGGCGCGCGTGCCGCTCTGGTACAGCGTGGGGTCAACGACGGTGGGTTCGATGACCGCAAGACGCTACGCTCCATACCCGGCACATTTGCGCGCGCAGGCCAGTACATGCCTTGAGCTTGCGGCCGATGCGAGCGAGTACTGGGTCGCGGCGCTGCTCACCGAGCTGGCGGAGGACTATCTCCTTCGCGCCGCTATGCCCGCTCCACTTCCACGCCCGTATCGTTATAGCAGGCCCCTCGCGCGAGATCGGCGCGCATATCAGCCGAGACCAGGGCACTGATGGTCTGACCGGTCGCGCTGGTTGCAAGCCAGGCACCTTTCTCGGAAGCGACCACTCCAGGCATCACCGCTTCCGTGACGCGAAGCGGCAGGACCACGCTGCCGAGATCGTTCCACACCCGCACCTCTTTGGCGGCCTCAAGCCCGCGCTTCTTGGCATCGGCGGGATGCATGAACAGAGGCGAGGGTTTGTGAGCCGCTCCATCACCTGCAAGCAAGGTCGACGAGATGCGCTTGTCGGAGGCGGGCGAAACGAGCGCGAGCGGGAATTTTGTTTCGCGCGGCCGGAACCCCGGCAGCCGCGCCTGCGGCCCCCAGCGCTGCGCGAGCGCCTCGGAGGCAAGCTCGATTTTGCCCGAAGCTGTCCCCGGAAGGACATTGTCGAACAGCGCGAGCGGCCGTCCGTCAGGCGCGGTCATCTCAAGCGCGTTGCGGGTCGGGATCTCGCTCGGCTTGAGCCCATGCATGTGAGGATGCGTGCCGTCGATGGCGTCATCCATCAGCTCGCGGTCGTTGGCCTTGAAACAGGCGTCCTCGAATCCGAAGCGCGCCGCCAGCCGCCGGAAAATCTCGGTGTTCGGCAGCGCCTCGCCGACCGGCGCAATCACCGCCTCGGCGCGCTGAAGCCAATGGTGACCGTAGGCGGGATAGAGGTCCTCGCACTCGAAATGAGTAGCCGCCGGGAGCACGATATCGCAGTGCTGCATGCTCTCGGTCATGGTGACGTCGATGCCGACGAGGAAAATGTCCTCGCGCGCAAGCGCCCGCTTCATGCGGTTCTGATCGGGATGCACGACGATCGGATTGTGATTGTAGATGAAGACCGCGCGCAGCGGCGGATCGATGTCGTCGCGTTCGAGATGGCGGCCCATGTCGAGAATGTTGAGCGTGCGCGTGGGCCCGGGCAGAAGATCGGGCCGCGTGAGCTTGTCGGGCGTCTTGGGAAAAGCAAACCGCGCGCACAATACGATGCCGCTTTTTGCGTCGAGCTTGCCGAGCAGCGCAGGCAGCGCAATCGCGGCGCGCACGCCGCTCCCCCCATTGCGGCCGCGCTCGAGCCCGTTGCCGGGCGCGATGACGAGCGGCTCTGATTGCGCCATCCAGCGCGCCAGCAGGCGAATGTCGGCGGCGCGCACGCCACAGGCTTCCGCCGCCTTGTCCACGGGCCAGGCGCGGGCGAGCGCCATGAATTCGTCATAGCCGCTCACATGCTGGGCAATGAAGTTTCGGTCGTGCGCCCCGAGCTGCTCCAGCTCGACGGCGAGCGCAAATCCCAGGAGTACGTCGGTGCTCGGCCGCACCGCGAGATGCAGGTCTGCCTGCTCCGCGATCTTGCTGCGCAGCGGATCGACCACCACCAGCCGGCCGCCCGCGCGCTTCGATGCGCGAATATTGCGCACGAGGTGAAGGTTCGAGACTGTGGCGTTGTTGCCCCAGACAATGTTGAGCTTGGCGGCTTGCGCCGCTTGCGGGCCGATGCCGGGGACGTTGCCATAGGTTCCCGCCCAGGCTTCGTTGCGCACCATGCCGCACATCGAGCCGCGATAGAGCTGGCTCGCGCCGAGCTTGTGAAAGAAGCGAAGCGACATGCTGTCGTAGGCGAGCATGCCGTGCGGGCCGGCATAATTGAGCGGCGCCACGGCTTCCCGGCCGAACCGCTCGATCACCGCGTGCACGCGCTGATGGATGATGTCGAGCGCGTCGTCCCAGCGCACGCGCTCGAACGCCCCGGCGCCGCGAGCACCCACGCGCCTTAAGGGATGGTGCAGCCGGCGCTCGCCGTGCACGAAATCCGCGGTGTGATGGGCAACCTTGTTGCAGATGACGCCTTCCGTGAGCGGAAGCGCGTGCGAGCCGCGCACTTTGACGATGCGGCCTTCGTCCACGGTGACGGTGAGGCTGCAGGTATCGGGGCAGTCCAAAGTGCAGACTGCGTCGCGCTCGAGGGTCGCCATGGTTGGCTCCGGGCGGGAGGGGTTCGACGGCGCGCGATACCACCTTCGACCGGTGGGGTCGAGCTTGGGCATCCGATCAGCCGTAACTGACGCCTGTTGTTACAGGTAAAAACAGGTCCAAGTTCAACCATAAGTAGTATAGACTGCAACTGTGAGTTGGTGTCTCGTTCTAACAGGAATGTCCGCCAAATGCGTGCCAAAAATGCGATCCTATCGCATAGAATTGCGACGTGAAGCCGCAGGGCGCGACAGCGCTCCATTGTCACACGTCCTGAAATCCCCGGAGTGAAAAATGGCAACAGCTGACAGCGGTCACGCATTCAACAGCGATCTGTTGGCGAATGAGCACGATCGGGACAAGGTTCGTGACCTGTATTCACCGCTCGAGGACATTCTTTATCATCAGGAGCTGATCGAGACTTTCGGTAAGTACAATGTTGTTGCCGACGACGCCAAGAAAAGAAGCAGAACGCTCGGAAAGCTCGCCATCGTATTGGGTGGCGCGGCCATCGCGCTTGCTGCAATCGAAGTCGCCTTGGGGTTTCATAAAGAGAGCGGTACGCTCCTATTCGGATTTCTCGCTGCGCTGTGCGGTATCCTGAGCATCGTAATCGGTGCATTCGGAGTTCTCTTCGGGGACAAGAAGCGAAAGTGGCTGCACAACAGGTTCATGGGCGAGCGGATCCGGCAATTTCATTTTCAGTCATTGATCGTCCAGTTTCCTGAAATCATCGGATTTCTGCTCGCGCACGGCGAGAAAGCGGCGAAGTTGAAAGCAAAGTTCCTGGCCGATCGCGCGCGCCTGTTCAGGCGATTTGTTGGCGAATACGAGGGCAACGTGGCTGGAAGATTCACCGGCGTGATCAGCTCCGAGGGAGAAAAAGAGGTTTGGGTCCTCAAGCCGGAGCCTGAAATTGCCGCGCGGCGCGCTGGACGCAATGATCTTGTCGATATCGAAAAGCTGCACCTCGCATTGAAAGAGCTGGAGCGCGAGCTGGAAGGGGAGGGTGGCTCGCGCCATCCCGGCGGCGCTGAAAAAGCCAAGCATGGAGCGGGTGAGCGGCCGGAACTCGAGCTTTTCTTTCAAGCCTATCTCGACCTGCGAATCAATCATCAGTTGGGATACACCAACTACAAGCTGGACAACGATCACAAGATCTTTTCCGAATCGCCGGTGCGGCAAGCCGAGGTGCTCGAGAACATAAGCAAGGCAGGCGTCGCCTGGCTGTTCCTGATTCACGCCGTGGTTTTGGTTATCGCGGGCAGCGCGCTTGCCGCGATCCCGCTTGCGATCAATGGCATCGAAGCGCGCACGCTGGTGTCCTACATCTTCAGCATCGCCATCATTGCGATCGCCATCGTGGCGCTTTTGATCCGGGCCTTTCAGCAAGGGCTGCAGCCCGAGCGGGAAGCCGAGCGCTATCAACAGTACAGGTCGGCGCTCCTGCGCGTGCGTGAGCAGTTTGAGGCCGCCGAGACGCCGATGGAGAAGCTCGATTCAATGCGGCAGGTGGAGCGGGTCTCGTTCGACGAGATGCGCAATTTCTTGATCAGCAACGAACGGGTGTCGTTCGTGGTGTAACGGGTTTTCTCCGCTCTGTTGCGTGTCGATATACGACGTATCGGTACCCGCTAAGGAGCAAGGCACCCGGGTCGTCCAATGACCTCGCGAGTGAATGGGCGCCTGCGAGGAACTCGCATCTTGCGACTACCCCCTTCGACGCATCGCCCCTTCCTGAGGCTCAGTGGGTCGAAAGCAGCTGCGCATCACCCAAGGTCACGTGGATCAGAGCCACAGCCCTTCTATCGAAGCTTACGAAGACTCGTCCTCCCGCGCGTCGTCCGTCGAAAGCGATGACGCCGTCGGCGAAATCTCCTCCTCGTTCCAGAACGCGAAGACCGGCTTCCACGGCCAGGCGGTCAACAATGACGCTCGCGCTTTCAATCAGCTTTCGGATCGCCGTCGCGACTTCCACAGCGTCTGTCTTGTAACCGCGCGTAAGCACCCAAACGAATTCGCACAACGAAGGGAGCGTCAAGGCAACTGCCTCGGCTTCCATCAATGCTCGTGCGGCAACTGCACTCCGGGTTGGATGGTCCATGAGCGCCGCACGTACGAGAACGTTGGTGTCCGCCGTAATCCTCACTTTTCGCCTGCCCAACCCTTGCGAATGATTCTGTTCATCTCTTCGATTGTCAGCGCTCGGGTACGGGGCTTTTTCAGGCAGCCGATGAAGTCCTTGATCTTCCCGCCGTGCTTGGCTGGCCTTACCTCCAGCCGGCCACGTCCGACCAGCCCGACCGTGATTCTGTCGCCAGGGCGGACCCCGAGTTGATCCAGCACCTCCTTTTTGAAGGTGACCTGACCTTTGGAGGTAATCTTGAGGGTATTTTTCATATTCCTCAACGCAACCCCCGTTGTTGCGTGGGCGGCCGTTGTAAGGCAAAATTTCCTTACCTCAAGGCGCCCCGGATTGTGCTTGCGCTTCGCAACAAGCTTCATCCCGGCTACGGGAGCAACGGGCGTCAATCAGAACGTCGGCTCGGCGATCTAACTGCCGATTTGGCCAAAACCCGCTGCCCAGGTCATGGACAAACTAATTTAGCAGAGCCTCTCTCAGCTCGCCGCGATTGACGTTCGATCAC
>CATPCO010000422.1 GCA_955652925.1 uncultured Xanthobacteraceae bacterium
GACAGCGGATTGAGGGTAAAGCCGTGCCAAATGCGACGTTCCGTGCTTACTGGATCGTCCGCATGCGCGGACGATGACGACCGAGAGGCTGATGATGCGTCTTAAGTTAGCGCCTATGGGGTCAAGCCCGCGGGTGACGGCTCTGAAGTTGCGAACAACCGAAACGAAAGAGACAGCGCTATAGCGGTCACGGAAAGCGCGCGCCCTGGGTTGCGCCATGCCGCGTTCGCAGATCGTAGTCGGCGTCCCACTGCTTGGCGGCCTCGAGAAGGGAGTAACCCAAGCTGTTGGCGTCTCGCCCCAACTGGGAACAGGTGCCCTGCGGCGGTAGCGCCGCAATGCCGTCGTCAATCCGCGTTGCAGTGTCGATGGCGTTCTGGGCATGACCCTTCTCGTGCAGCAGCAGCTTCTGCGTGTAATCCGCGAAAGCCTGCTTCACCGCAGCAGGGATATCGGCCGTCTCGCTCAGACGTGGAAACGTGATGGTGATATTGACGGTCGTAGCCACGCTTGCAATGGCACACTGGTCGCTGCCGGTCTGGTAATCGTACCGCCAACGGATGAACCAGCGGGTGACTGCATCGAAATGCTTGCCAGCCTTGTCCGCAGGGCGGTGGCGGTTGAGATCCGCACGCAGCTCCTGCACGGTCGAGCCGGACACATCATAATAGTTGAAGGTTTCGCTCACCTTGGGCTCCGCCGCCGCGCAATCCACCATAAGCATTGCAATGGGAAAGATCGCGAACATCTCGTCCTGTTCCGGCGCGCCCTAGATCAATGAGCAATTTCCATGCGCCCTGTGGCAGCAAATAGACGATGACGAAGGATAATAGCGCTACCACTGGCTCCGGTTTAGCCCCACCTTCGACCAGGGCCGAAGCCGCCGGCACGATGGCCCTGGTTGTTCTGCTCGCGCTTTGCGCCGGGCTGACCGTGCTCGTCTTCTATCCCGGCTACATCACCGCCGATGCCCAGTTCGTCTACGAGGAGGCCAAGGCATGGCGCTTCGGCGACTGGCAATCGCCCGCCATGGGCATGCTGTGGCGATTGATCGATCCGCTAGCGCCGGGCTCGCTGAGCATGTTCGGCCTCACGGTGGCGTTGTACTGGCTTGGCTTTGGCGTGCTGGCGTACATGGCGCTGCGCCGCTCGATCTTGCTTGGCCTGGCGACCCCGGTCATTGCGTTGCTGCCGCCTGCATTCTTCTTTGTCGGGCTGATTTGGCGCGACGTGCTGTTCGGCGTGATCTGGCTGGTTGCAGGCGTGCTCGCCCTTGCTGCGGCGGAACGCGGGGCGGCGTTACGCCTGCCCGTCCAGGCCGTCGCGCTGTTTCTTGTCGGCTTTGGCGTCTTGTTGCGGCCCAATGCGGTGATCGCGGCGCCGTTGCTTGCAATCCACGCCATCTGGCCGAGCCGATTCGATCTCAAACGCGCGGCGATCGCGCTTCTCCCCATCGCTGTTCTGTTCTTCGTCCTCGTTCCGGTTGTCTACTACGGTGTGCTTGGCGCTCACCGGCAAAATCCGCTCCACTCCATCCTTGTCTTCGATCTCGGCGGCATCACGCATTTTGCCGGAGAAAATCAATTCCCGGTCCAATGGAGCGCGCAGGAAACCGAGCGGCTGATGCATGCGTGCTACGATCCCGTGCGGTGGGATTCCTACTGGCATGTGCCGCCCTGCCCGTTCGTCATGACGCGGCTCGAACGGCCTGATGACGTGGTGTTCGGCACGCCGCGCCTCGTTCATGCCTGGTGGCACGCGGTTGCACGTCATCCGCTCGCTTACTTCGAGCATCGCGCAACCTTCATGTGGCAATTCCTCGCCCGCTCGAACCTGGTCTTGCCGGTCTGGGATTGGGAGAAGCCGACCTCGAGCTACGGCCACAATGCCTATTTCAAGCCAGTGCTGAGACAGCACGAATTGCTGCAGCCAAGCCTGTTATTCCGTCCGGGGCTGTGGCTTGTGCTCGCGCTTGGGATTGCTGCGCGGTCATGGCCGCGCCGCCGCACGCCCGAGGGAGCGTTTTCGCTGGGCATGAATTCGAGCGCCATCGTTTACGTCATGAGCTTCTTCGTGCTCGGGGTGGCCGCCGATTTCCGTTACGCCTATTGGTGCGTGCTGGCGGTGCTTGCCGGTGGCGTGGCGGCGATGATGACGCGCTCCGATCCGTAGGCTGGGTCTCGCAAGCTCGACGCAACCTACTCTTCGTGCTCCTGGCCGAGCGTTCCCATGAGGTGATCGAGCTTGTGTCCGGCGCGCATTGCTTTGGCAGCGAGATAGCGCCGGTTGTCGGGATGCACCCGCCCTTGCAGAGGGACCCGCCCGGACACGTCGATGCCCGCCGCGGAAACGCCTTCGAGCTTTGCCGGATTGTTGGTCAACAGCCGCACGCGCGTACAGCCGAGCATCTGCAACATGCGAACGGCGACGCCATAGTCACGCTCGTCATCCTCAAAACCCAGAACCGTATTGGCATCGACCGTGTCGAGACCAGCCTCTTGCAACGCGTAGGCACGGATCTTGTTCGCAAGCCCGAGCCCGCGTCCCTCCTGCTCAAGATAGAGAATGATTCCGCCGCCATGCTGCTGGAGCTGCTTCAACGCCATGCGCAGCTGATCGCCACAATCACAGCGGCGCGAGCCAAACACGTCGCCGGTGAGACAAGCGGAGTGCAGTCGCACCGCGACCGGCTGGGAAAAATCCGGATTACCGACAATCACCGCCACCGGCGAACCGCCGAGCCGGTCTCGAAACACAACAAATCGGGCGCCGAATCCGGCATTCAGGGGGACACTCGTCTGTGCTGCGACCACAAGCGAATCCATGGCAGCACGACGGAAGAGCGGCACTGCCTGGGCGGCAACGCGAATGAAGGCGAAATCGCCGGCGCGGGCGCCGGTGGGTGGTTCCGGTCCAACGAGCAGAGCCGGTAACAGCTGAGCAAGCTTGGCAAGCCCAATCGCAGCGCCCGCAGTCTCGCCCACCGCGACAAGATCAAAATGCCGCGAGGGAATTTGGTCGGCAGCAAGTGACAAAAGCGCGGCCGCGCTGTGAAGCTCTCCCACGGCGAGGCCGGTCGGACCAGCGGCATCGAGCCCCAGCGCGCGGGCACGTCGTGCGGTAATCAGAAGATAAGGCCGAGCGGGGGCGCAGAGCTGGCGAAAACCCGCAAGGATCGCGTCGGTCAGCCCGTCAACCGGCAAGACCAGCGCCGATTCGCTGCGCGATGTAAGGATCACAGGCCGGCCGGCCGCAAACTCGGCAAGTCCACGCTCAACTGCGACCTGGTCGGCTTTGCCGAGCAGGTCCGACTCCGCACTCCCGGTCATGTCATCCCGCTTACCGGCGCCTGCGACAATAGGCTGATACACCGTGACGGCGCCAGTTATAATAACGCCGCCGGGCGCATTTTATTTCCATACGGGAAGGTTTTCACGCCATGCGTTTGCAGCCATGCTACAGCGAAATATCATGACGCTCGCAAGCCGGGCTCAATAATTGGTCTTCGCCGTGGCGGATCAACGCCTTTCAGCTGGAGAAGGAGCAGCGGCAAAGCAGCTCGAATGGAGCCCCTGGCCGGGGATACCGGAAATATTTCGTCAGACGCAATCTGCGTTGCCGCGGCCATGGGAAGAGCTGTTTGGCGCGTTGCGCAAAGGTGCGGTCGATGACCTCGTTTTGATCGGGCAATGCGGGCAATCCATCGACGGACGCATTGCCACGCCGAGCGGTGACTCCCACTACATCAATGGCGAAGCGGGGCTCGATCATCTCCACCGGCTGCGGTCACTGGTCGACGCAGTCGTCATTGGCGCCGGAACGGCGATTGCTGATGATCCACAATTGACCGTGCGCCGCGTAGCGGGAGCAAACCCAGCCCGCATCGTCATTGATCCACAACGACGGCTGCCTTCGACGGCACGAGCCCTGCGGGAGGACGGCATACGCCGCATCGTGATCACCGCTCGCAGCGGGAAAACACCGGGCTTGCCCGGCGTCGAGATCGTGCCGCTTGCGGACGATGGCGGCCAGCTCTCCCCCACCGCAATCGCCGGCGCATTGAGAGAACGGGGCTTTCACCGCATTCTGATCGAAGGCGGCGCCGACACGGTGTCCCGATTCCTGGCTGCGCAGTGCCTCGATCGGCTGCATATTCTTGTTGCCCCCATCATTTTGGGAGCCGGGCGTTCAAGTCTCACGCTGCCGCCGCTCCAGCGCGCGCGTGACGCGTTATGCGTTCCCATGCGCGCGCACAGGCTTTGGCCGAGTACGAAGGACCCAAACGATCTTGCCCTGGATGAGTTCAACCGCAGCGCCGATATACTGCTGGATTGCGACCTCAGCGGTCACCGCCTCCCCATCGGCCTCGCAAATATGTCAACGTGACCGATTTCCAGCCGAGAGCGGCCCGCGGCAAGATGCGCGCGTCGCAAAGCGAGCCATTTCGCGATCACATCGTGTGGCAGCGTCAAGGTGTTCAGCCCGGCCCAAGCACAGAAGACGGCATCCTGTATTTTGGCGTCCTTGGGCTCGAGCATCCAATCCGACCGGCCCTCGACAACGGCATAGCCGAAATGCGCAAAGCGGTCCGCTGCACGCTCGCCGGCAGTCGGCCCAAGCGCAGGCCCGAAGCCCTTGTCGCTGCGCTGGTGTGCCTTGAAGGCGGCCACAAGATCGTGATCAAACGCTTCGCTCGGCTCCAGA
>CATPCO010000423.1 GCA_955652925.1 uncultured Xanthobacteraceae bacterium
CACTATTACACTACAACACGCCAATTGTGGCCAGCAACCATGAAGCGTTCGAGGACCGGAGGGCTGTGCTTAAGGCTAAGCCACAACAAGCCCATTAGTTTTGATTGCCTCGTCCATGTCCCAGCTCGCGAGCAAATTGTCTATTGCCTCATCGTGGCGAGCGAGCGAGAGCCATGAGGTAGTCATAGAGAGATGAAGTTTGCGGTAATAAGGTTGGCAATCTTGAGCCGCCAACAGACAAGCTGCCGCATTATCGCGGTAGCGTCGCGAGTCGTGCATGGCACCCTCCATTCGCGTGTTTCGGCATGGAGCCACCTTTAAGATGGCGACCTGATTCGCGAAGGATGCGCTCGTTGACCGACCGGCGTCTGTATAAAATTGCTCACCCAGGCTTCGCCACGATCAAGGTAGCCCCTACCGCCCAGGTAGTTTCTGCGAGGCGAAATTGCGGCTTTTGGCACTGGGCCGACGAGCCGGGATGTCCGCTTTCACCGAGAGTATTGGAGGGTAACCGGACCGCAGCAATCTCGTGGACCATTGATTGAGCCGTCCTATGATCACCCGCTTCCGCAGCAAATCGCGCCAGCGCGACCGAGCCATTGTTCGCAGCAATCATCAAGCGACTTCTGCATCAAAATCGGCGCAGATCAGATGCGGTTGACCGATCGACGTGCTAAGATTTCGCAGAATATGGATTAACCTCGGCATATAGACGATGACTTCGACGGTATCCAATCGACATCCGATTGCCTCGCGGACAAGCTTCCGCCGAGGACTGAATTATATTGCTGGCCTGATCGGAATCGGGGTGACCTATTTCGTCCTCGCCAAAATCGGTCTCGCCCTCGCCTTGATTCATCCCAGTGCCTCGACCATTTGGCCCCCGACCGGTTTTGCCCTCGCTGCGATCGTGCTGTGGGGATATCGAGCCTGGCCAGCAATATTCCTGGCCGCGATGATCGTCAACGCCACCACCGGCTCAATCGGCACCGCGATGTCGATTGCAACTGGCAACTCGCTTGAAGCGCTGGTAGGCGCGGCCCTGATCAACGTCTGGTCCAACGGACGCGATACATTTTCGACTTCCCATACGGTGGCAAAATTCACCGTCATTTGCGTCGTGTTGGCGACCCCGATCAGTGCCACTGTGGGAATGACCAGTTTGGCAATCGCGGGTTATGCGGAATGGACCAATTTTGCCAATATCTGGTTCACCTGGTGGTTGGGAAACATGATCGGCGCACTCGTTGTGACGCCGGTCGTCGTCCTTTGGGCGCTGAGCGATGCGCGCGCATTCAGTCGCACCGAGTTGACCAAATCCGCCGGTGTTATCGCCTTGGCTGTCGCCGTCGGATTTATTGCGTTCAGCCCTTATGTTCACATAATCGCTACACCGGGCGCATTGAGCTTTCTTGCCGTCTTACCGCTGTTGTGGGCCGCATTGCGCCGCGGTCCTCGCGACACGGCAGTCGCATCGTTTATCCTTGCCGGCTTTTCGATTTGGGGAACGTTTTCGGGCGCCGGACTATTCGCCGCCGCCAGCCTCAACGACTCACTTCTTTTGGTACTTGTGTTCTTGATCAGCGTGAGCGTTCCAAGCTTAGCATTGAGTGCCGATGTCGCGATGCGAAAAGCGATCGAGGAACATCTGCGTCGAACGCATACGGAATTGGATCGTCGGGTGGAAATGCGCACCGCGGAGCTTGCTGCCGCCAATCAAGCATTGCGGGACGAGGTATCTCGACGTGCCGGCACTGAAAGGGAGGCCTTGGAGCAGCAGACGGCGGCTTCCGAGGTCTTGCGGGTCATCTCAAGTTCGCCGGGCGAGTTGCAGCCGGTGTTCCAGGCGATGCTGGAAAACGCACTTAGGATTTGCGAGGCAAAGTTTGCGGTACTGTTCTTGAATGAAGATGGTACATTCAATCCAGCGGCTATGCTTGGCGTGGCGCCAGCATTTGCCGAGTTCCTCATCAAACGCGGACGCTTCCGGCCCGGCCCGGATACCACGAATGGCCGCCTGTTGCGGACAAAGCAGGTAAGCCACACCGACGCCGGTGCTGAAGGTGTCTCCAGCACGGTCAAGCTCAGCTGCGCGCGTACGACCCTTGGCGTGCCGATGCTCAAGGACGATGTATTGATCGGCAGTATCGTCATCTTCCGGCAGGAAGTCCGGCCGTTTACCGACAAGCAGATTGCGCTGATGCAGAATTTCGCCGCCCAGGCCGTCATCGCCATCGAGAACACGCGGCTGCTCAGCGAATTGCGCGCCCGCACGTCGGAACTTACGCGCTCGGTCGAGGAGCTCGAGAACAAGAGCCGTCAGCTTGAATACGCCAATGCAGCAAAATCACGCTTTCTTGCCATGGCGAGCCACGATTTGCGGCAGCCGCTACATGCACTAGGCCTGTTCGTCGCCCACCTGCGCATGCCGCTCAAACCAGCGGAAAGGGCAAAGACGGTCGAGCGGGTCGATGCAGCGGTTAGAGAAATGACTGAAATGTTCAATGCGCTGCTGGATATTTCCAAGCTCGATGCTGGGGTCCTTGTGCCCAAAATTGTTGAATTTTCGATCGCGCGTCTGTTGCAAAAAATTGAGACGACATTTGAGCAGACGGCGCGAGAAAAAGGCTTACGTCTACGCGTTATGCGAAGTGATGCTTGGGTGCGGAGCGACCCCCTGCTGCTCGAACGGATACTGCTCAATCTGGTATCCAATGCTATGCGCTATACATTGCGTGGCGGAGTCGTCGTCGGATGCCGTTGGCGCGGTGAAATGCTGGGTATCGAAGTATGGGATAGCGGTCCTGGCATTCCTGAGGATCACAGGCAGAGTATCTTCGGCGAGTTCTTTCAGCTTCCCAGTTCAGAACGAGACCGGTACGGCGGCCTGGGGCTTGGCCTCGCCATTGTCGACAGGCTTCGCCGGCTCCTCAACCACGAAATTGAACTAACTTCGACTGTGGGCCGAGGTTCGCGATTCGCAATTCTGGTCCCGATGGCCGCCGAACGTCTCACGTCCGTCGAAACGGTCCGCTCGCCTCATCCCGCTGCCTTTGCGGTCGAAGGCAAGCTCATTCTCGTTATCGACGACGCTCCAATCGTGCTCGAGGGGACGAGTCGATTGCTTGGCAAATGGGGATACTCCGTCGTGACCGCCGATTCCGACGAAGCCGCATTGATCCAGCTTACCGAGCGCGAACAACGCCCCGATCTCATAATCTCGGATTACCATCTTGCCAATGGAAAGACCGGGATCGAAGCGATTGAACGCATTGATGCCGCGTTCGGAGCATCGATTCCAACTATTCTCATCAGCGGCGATACGGCACCTGACCGATTACGTGACGCCAGGGATAAAGGCTATATTTTGCTGCACAAGCCTGTTGATCCAATGCGGCTCCGCGCCGTCATGCACCAGCTCTTTAAGGATCATGAGAGGCACCGACAGGGCGTTGAAGAGAGCCACCCTGTGAGCCAGATTTCGTCGACAATCCCCAGCCAATCTTCTTGATTTTTATCAATTCTTCGGTGCGGCTCATTGTGATGCATTCTGACTGTAGGACTGCCTACTGAAGGGTCCTGGCAATGACTTTGTTGCTTTTTCGTCTCATCAGGAGCGCAAGAGAGGAATGGACGGCATTCCGCTCGCTGTCTAGCGCAGCCATTAGCGTTACCATCTTCGCCATCGCTTCGGCCATCCTGACATCGGCTGCCAGTCAAGCGCAAGCGCAGGTCCAGCGATATCCTAACAAACCGGTCACAATTATCTCTGATTCTGCTGCGGGCAGCACGCCAGATGCCATGCTGCGGTTGATCGCCGACCGGCTCAGCCAGATTTGGGACCAACCAATCCTTGCAGTGAATCACCCCGGCGCGACCGGGAGTATCGCTTCGCGAATCGCAGCCGACTCTCCGCCCGACGGGTACACGCTCTACATGCCGGTGATATCCAGCTTCGTGGCGCTTCCGGGGCTGGCGCCCAACGTGCCAATCCGCGTGCCGCAGGACTTTACCGCAATCGGCTTCGCCGGCGAAAATCCCTTGTTCGTTGTAGCCACTCCCTCTCTCGGTATCAGTAAAATTTCTGATTTGATTGCTCAAGCGAAAGCGCGTCCGGGCGCAATATCTTGCGCTGTCACCGGCGTCGGCAGACTGTCACACCTGACGGTCGAGCTTTTGCAAAGCTGGACCGACATAAAGCTGCTGACCATCCCGTATACTGGCGGCCAAGCGCAGGCCGTCAGCGATGTCGTGAGTGGCCGCGTGGGACTGTTCATCGAAGGTTATTCTGCGATTGCTGGCGCGATTCAATCAGGTTCGGTCAAAGCCATCGCAGTCGCATCAGAGGAGTCTCTGGCCGAGTTCCGGGGTCTGCCCACCATAGCGGAAACGATCCCAGGCTTTTCTGCGACCGGCTGGCAGGTTCTAGTGGCACCGGTCGGCACGCCCCAACGGATAATTGATAAAATCAGCGAAGATCTGCGCAAGGTCGTTACCGACCCAGATTTCAAAAAGACGATTGCACCACGCGGCAGCTATACGCGGGCGATGTCGCCG
>CATPCO010000424.1 GCA_955652925.1 uncultured Xanthobacteraceae bacterium
TCGCGCCACTCCGTGATATTGACGGCGCGGCAGTTCTGGGGTTCTCCCCGGCCCTCCGTTTCAATGACGGCACGCGGCGGGCGTGGCTCCTCAATCAGCCCGTCCGGACTGGCGGGCTGGCCCCATGCGGGCGCCGAAATCGGCCTGTGCAAGCTCAATGTTGCCGGCGGCCGTTAGGAGGGCAAGAGGGAGCCCCTGAAAGCGTGGCAGCGAGTATCATCCAGGCAAACCAGCTCGCCTTCATAACGGTTCCCTTGCTTTTGGTGCTTACTTAAGAACCGCAAACGATTGCCAACAGTTCCACGATCGGCTTGATTTGGAGCGGTGCTGCACCGCGTTTGGTCACTCACCCCCGGAGGGTTCCATGTTTGATTACAACGACCTTTTTCAGTGGGAACGCTTCATCACGCCGTCGATTATCAAGGTTTTTTATTGGCTCGCCATCGGAATGTCGGCCTTGTTCGGCCTTTCCGGCATCATTTCCGGTCTTGCGCTCATGTCCTTGCATCCACTCGCGGGGCTCCTGTGGATCATCGCCAGCCTGATCGGAATCGGGATCGGCGTGATGTTCGCACGCATCGTGTCGGAATTCATCTTGATCATGTTCCGGATCAACGAGCATCTCGGAGCGATCCGCCAGCGCGGGGGTCAGATGACAGATGACAGATGACAGTGACAGATGACAGAGATCGACCCTCATTTTACGGCGGATCCGATCTCTGACATCTGACATCTGCTCTGACATCCGACATCTGACATCCGCTCACGTTGCGAACCGGAAATGCATGACGTCGCCGTCGGCGACGACGTACGACTTTCCCTCCAGCCGCATTTTGCCGGCGTCACGCGCGCCGCTCTCGCCCCCGAATGTCACATAGTCATCGTACGCGATCGTCTCGGCTCGAATGAATCCGCGCTCGAAATCGGAATGAATGACGGCGGCCGCCTGTGGCGCCATGGTGCCGCGGGTCACCGTCCAGGCGGCAGCCTCCTTGGGCCCGGCGGTAAAATAGGTAATGAGATCGAGCAGCGCGTATCCGGCCCGGATCAAGCGGTCGAGACCGGCCTCACCTAGCCCCATTGCGGCCAGATATTCCTGGCGCTCACCTGCCGGCAGTACTGCGATCTCGGCCTCTATCTTGGCTGAGATGACGACGCAGGCGGCGCCTTCCTCCCGCGCGCGAGCTTCGACTTTGCGGCTGAACTCGTTAGCGCTCGCAGCAGAGGCCTCGTCAACGTTGCACACGTAGAGCACCGGCAACGACGTCAACAGGCCGAGCATGTGAAACGGCTTCTCCTCCTCGGGCGCGCGCTCCACCAGGCGTGCGGGCTTGCCCTCGCGCAATAACGCGAGAGATCGCTCGACGAGATCGAGAGTCTGTTTGGCTTCGCTCGCGTCCCTGTCGATTCCCTTCGCCTTTTTGGCGAGGTTGTCCACGCGCCGCTCCAGGCTGTCGAGGTCGGCCAGCATCAGCTCGGTTTCGATGGTATCGATGTCGGCGATCGGATCGATGGTGCCGGACACATGCGCGACGTCCGCGTCCTCGAAGCAGCGCACGACGTGCGCGATCGCGTCGACCTCGCGCACATGGGCCAGAAATTGATTGCCGAGGCCTTCACCCCTGGAGGCGCCGCTGACCAGCCCTGCGATATCGACGAAGCTTAGCCGCGTCGGCTTGATCTTGGCGGAGCTCGCAAGCTTGGCCAGCACTTCAAGCCGGGGATCGGGGACAAGCACTTCGCCGACATTCGGCTCGATGGTGCTGAAGGGATAGTTCGAAGCCTGCGCGGCAGCAGTAGCGGTCAGCGCGTTGAACAGGGTTGATTTCCCGACATTCGACAGTCCGAGAATGCCGCACTTGAATCCCATGAACGTTCTTCTCTTCCTCGGTAACCTGGGTTGAGCGCAAGCCGCCTTCGCCTGGGCTTCGGCGGCCTTTAGCCTGTTTGCTCGCTCAAGCCCGTGCTACGCGCGGGTGTCGGTCAATCCATATCTTTCGGCGGGAAGAAGCCCTTGGCCTGCATGCTGAGGTGGACCTTGTTCTGGAACGTCGCGTCCTGGCCTTTCGCGAGCAGATCAGTATTGGCGGCGATCAGCTCGCATAAGGCGCCGACCCACGGCCGCTCGTCCTTGCCGAAATCGCTCAGCACATAGGAGTAGACCAGATCCTTCACACCGGGATGCCCGACCCCGATGCGCACGCGCCGGTAATCATTACCGATATGCGCCGAGATAGAGCGCAGACCGTTGTGACCGGCGATGCCGCCGCCGGTTTTCACGCGCACCTTGCTTGGCTCGAGGTCAATCTCGTCGTGGAAAACGACGATATCGGAGAGGCCCAGCTTGTAGAAATGAGCAGCCTCCGCGACGGCACGGCCGGACTCGTTCATATACGTGCCGGGAAGAAGAAGCAGGACGCGCTCGCCCGCGAGCGGCCCTTCCGCCGCTACACCCTGAAAGCGGCGCCGCCACGGCCCGATATCATGATGCTTGGCAATCGCATCGACGGCCATGAAGCCGATGTTGTGCCGATTGCCGGCATAGCGTGCCCCGGGATTGCCGAGCCCCACCAACAGCAGCATGAGCCATAAGCTGATCGGCTTATTTCTTCTCGGGGCCGGCAGCGGGGGCGGCAGCGCCGGCTGCGGGCGCTGCGCCGGGCGCACCCGGGGCAGCTGCGGGCGCCGCACCCTCGGCGGGAGTCCCGGCTGCTGCTGCGGCTGCAGCCGCTGCGGCCGCCGCTGCCGCAGCTTCCGCCGCCGCCTTCATCTCTTCGGCGTATCCCGATGGAGGCACGATGGTCACCAGGGTCTGGTCGAGCCTGCCCACCACGCGCACATTGGGCGGCAACGTGACCTCGTCGAGATGCTTGGAGTAATTGATCTCCAGCCCGGAAACGTCGACGTCAATTGATGCCGGAATGGCGTCCGCCGAACACACCACTTCGACGGTGTGGGTAACAATGTTGACCGTACCCCCGCGTTTGACCCCCGGCGCCTGCTCGGCATTCATCACGTGGACCGGAATGCGCACCCGAATCTGTGCGCCTTCACCAAGCCGCAGAAAATCGACATGGATGGGCAGATCCTTCACTGGGTCGAGCTGATAATCCCGTGGAATCACCCGATGCTTGGTGCCGTCAAGATCGAGCTCGCAAATGGTGGTGAGAAAGCGTCCGGCGTAGATGCGCTGCTTGAGTTCGGCGTGATCAACCGAGACATTTAATGGCGGCTGGCCGTCGCCATAGATCACGCCCGGCACCCGACCGGCGCGTCGTTCCGCCCGCGCGGCTCCTTTGCTGCCCTGGCTACGTGCACTCGCTTTCATCTGCCTCACGGTCGCCATATCGAATTCCTTTGTCGAATTCCTTTGCCGAATGCCGCAGCCGTGCAGGCGCAGCACATACACGCCAGACCCTTATTGCGATTTGGCGCGCTTATAACGAGGGGGGAGCGGAAACTCAAGGAATGCCGGATTTACGGGGCACGCGGCTGTCCACGACGAAAACGGGTCACGCCGGCCCGGGAGCCCCCAGCTTGGCTTCCAATGCCGCGACCCGTACCTTCAAGGCCTCGTTCTCTTCGCGTGCGATGCGCGCCATCTCCTTTACCGCCTCAAACTCCTCGCGCTTGACCACATCGAGATCGCGCAAGATGCGGTCAGCCTGGCTGCGGAAAGCCGTATCGAGTTCGCGCCGAACCCCGGAGGCGACGCCCGCCGCATCATTCATCAACCTCGCCATCTCGTCCAGGAAGCGATTGCTGGTCTGGGTCATGGGCCTTGGCTCCTGCTGGTTGCCCGAAATAATGGTGATTATCGGCTGAGGCCACAAGGCCGGAGCACGGACCGGCTCAGGCTATGCCCTGTCCCATTGGTAGGATGTGCCATGACTGAAGTGAGTGAGCTCGATCGGGCAAAGATCGAGCAGGCCTTTCGTATCATGGGTGAGTACCTCATTGAACGAAATGCGCTTGGAGAGATCGCCTTGTATGGCGGCAGCGCAATTCTCTTCCAGTTTGATTGGCGGCGAACGTCCGAGGACGTGGATGCGCGAATTCTCAGCGGAGCTACTCACGGGCTCGTAACGCAGGCTGCCGAGGAGGCCGCAAGGCAGCTCGACCTACCCCGTTCATGGCTGAGTGAAAGCGTGACAATGTATACGCGACGGCTGGAGCAGGAAGGTGACCGCATCTTTATCGGAACGTATCCCTCACCCGAGCGGGTTGGTTTGCGTGTCGTTGCCGCGAAGCCAACCTATATTCTTGCGATGAAGCTCAGCGCACTTGAACGATCGACCGCGGATGATCGTGACTTCGAAGACGCCGTCGCTCTCGGCGCGGCATGTGGAACAACGACGGAGGAAGCGCTTCGCGACGTCTATCAGAAGTTCTTCGCAGACGAGCCGCTTCCGGCTGCGGCGGAATTGCGCTTGAGC
This sequence comes from uncultured Xanthobacteraceae bacterium, assembly GCA_955652925.1. Lineage (GTDB taxonomy): Bacteria > Pseudomonadota > Alphaproteobacteria > Rhizobiales > Xanthobacteraceae > VAZQ01. The sequence goes on from CATPCO010000424.1 coordinate 4,437, forward strand.
GAGCTGGTGCACGCGATCAAGTCGCGGTCGAATTTGTGAGCGAAGGATGGCCCGCCCGCAGACACTCGCGGATGTTGCCAGGCACGCACGGGAGCGGAAAGCTGATTTCGCTCTTGCCCTCGATGAATTCGTGGATGAGTTTTACCTTGATCATCCGCACAAGGCTGCGCAGCAGCGGCGCCTCGATGCCGTCCCCGAGGCGGTCGGCGATGCACTTATCGACGCCTGGATTGGAGCCACCGGAGAGCACCTCGCGCAACGGTGGGCCTTGCGTCCCCCCGCGTGGACCCAACGGCCGGAGCATTTCGCCCTCGAAATCCCAGTCTTTCTACCGAGCACTCGGTCGCTCAGAGGGGTTCTGATCGTTGAGAGCCCCCCGCCTTTCGTTCGCGGTTGTTGTTCACCCGAGCCGAGCCGTTGTCCCGGGCACGCTTTCCTGCGGGGCCCCGCGCCCAAGTCGCGCTGAAATGGCCTGAATCGGATTCCAAGTCCGGTTCTTAGCTGGTCACTTGACTTCGTCGACGGGCTGCCTGCATCACGCTTCCAGCTGTTCGAATCGCTTATGCCTCTCCTCGTCATTCCTTTTCCGGCGTTCGATCCGGTGCTGGTGAGCATCGGACCCATCGTCGTGCGCTGGTATGCGCTCGCCTACATTGTCGGGATTCTTCTCGGCTGGCTCTATGCCCGAACGCTCATCAGGCGCGAGCAACTGTGGGCGGGCGCGCCGGCAATGAGCTTGCGCGATTACGATGATTTCGTGCTCTGGATAACGCTTGGAATCATTCTCGGCGGCCGCATCGGTTATGTGCTGTTCTACAATCCTGGATATTTCGCGCGGCATCCCCTCGAAACCATCGAGCTGTGGAAGGGTGGCATGTCCTTTCACGGCGGATTTCTGGGTTGCGTGCTCGCCGTCGCCTTGTTTGCACGCCGCCGCGGCCTGTCCATACTTTCACTGGGCGATGTGACCTGCGCTGCCGCGCCGATCGGTCTTTTCCTTGGGCGGATCGCGAACTTCATCAACGGGGAGCTGTGGGGCCGCCCGACCGACGTGCCATGGGCGATGATATTTCCGAGCGGCGGGCCGGTGCCGCGCCATCCCAGCCAGCTGTATGAAGCCGCGCTAGAGGGGCTGCTCCTGTTCGCCCTATTGGCCGTTCTGGTCTGGGGCTGGGGCGCCCTCAAGCGTCCGGGCTTCGTCATCGGAGCGTTCGCGTGCGGATATGCCACCGCACGCACGACGGCTGAATTTTTTCGCGAGCCCGATGCGCAGCTCGGCTTTCTGTGGCGCGGATTAACCATGGGAATGCTGCTCTCCATTCCGCTCTTCCTGGCGGGCGTGGCGTTCATGATCTTCGCCGTGCGACATCGAACCGCGGAGCAATCATGAAAACGGATACGCTCACGCCGCTCGAAGCCGAGATTCGCCGCCGCATCGAGAGCGCAGGTTCGTTGCCAGTATGGCAATACATGGAGCTGTGTCTCACCCATCCCGAGCACGGCTATTACTGCACCCGCGGTCGCATCGGAGCAGGCGGCGATTTCACCACGGCGCCGGAGATCAGCCAGATGTTCGGCGAGTTGATCGGCATCTGGGCGGCTGCGGCATGGCGGGCGATGGGCGCGCCCGAAAACGTCCGGCTGGTGGAGCTCGGGCCGGGCCGCGGCACAATGATGCTCGATGCATTGCGGGCGGCGAAGGTCGTGCCTGCTTTTCGAGCCGCGATTGTGCTTCACATGGTCGAGATCAGCCCCGTGCTGGAGGACCTGCAACGCCAGGCCTTGATTGCAACCGATGTCCCGGTCTCCTGGCACCGCACCCTGGACGACCTCCCCGCCGGCCCGCTCATCATTGTCGCGAACGAGTTCATTGATGCGCTGCCCGTGCACCAAGCTGTGATGTGCGCCGACGGCTGGCACGAAAGAGTGATCAAGCTCGGGGAGGATGAGGAGCTCCATTTCAGCATCGATCGCGATCCCAGCCCGCTGTTCGATGACTTTCTGCCCGGCGAGATACGCAATGCGAGAATTGGGGAAATTTTTGAATGGCGCGCAGATCACATTGCGCTCGAAATCGGCCAGCGCGTGGTGCGCTCGGGCGGGGTTGCCCTTATTATCGATTACGGCCATGTCAGAAGCGCAATCGGAGACACGCTGCAAGCCGTCAGCCGGCATGGCTTTGTCGATCCCCTTGCGGATCCGGGCATGGCCGATTTGACTGCACACGTCGACTTTCGGGCTCTGGCGCAGGCCGCCGAAGGCATGGGCGCACGCGTGCACGGCCCGGTCACACAGGCCCGGTTTCTCCGGCGGCTCGGAATTGGGCAGCGGGCGAGCGTGCTCAAGGCAGCCGCCCCGGCAGATTATGCCAGCACCATTGATGCGGCGGTCGGGCGGCTCACGGACGAGGACCGCCTCGGCATGGGCCAGCTGATAAAGGTGCTCGCCTTGTCCAACCCCAAACTGCATTCGCTCCCAGGCTTCGAAGCTTGAGCATGTTGCAAGCTGCCGCGCTCTCTGCGCTTGCGGGTATCCGCCACGCCTTCTTCACTCGCCAAGGGGGCGTATCCGAGGGCATCTACGCCAGCCTCAACGCAGGCATCGGGTCGGATGATGACCCCGCCAAAGTGGCGGAAAACCGCGCCCGCATGGCAGCCGCCCTCGGGGTCGGCGCCGAGTATCTGCTCACCCCTTATCAGATCCATTCGCCGAAGGTCGTCGTTGTTGATACTCCGTGGGCTCTCAAGGCACGGCCCCGCGCTGATGCGCTGGTGACAACGCGTCCCGGGCTCGCGATTGCGATTACGACAGCCGATTGCGGGCCTGTCCTGCTCGCCGACCATGCAGCCCGCGTGATCGCGGCAGCACATGCCGGCTGGCGGGGCGCTGCCGCCGGCGTGCTCGAAGCAACTGTAGAGGCCATGGAGGGTTGCGGGGCGGATCGCAAGCACATCGTAGCCGCGCTGGGGCCAATGATCCGTCAGCCCTCCTATGAAGTGGGGCCGGAATTAGTTAGAGCCTTCAATAGCGAGGAAAGCGGGAACGGGAGGTTCTTCAAGCCTGCCGCGAGGCCAGGACATGCGTTATTCGATCTCGCAAGCTATATCGCAGCCCGCCTCGTTCGCATGGATATTGCCCGGGTCGAGGATCTCGGCCACTGCACCTATTCCGATTCAGTCCGCTTTTTCAGCTACCGCCGGTCGACGCATTCCGGCGAAAGCGATTATGGACGCCACATCAGCGCGATTGCACTCTTCGATTGAAGATGCCGTGCGTGCCGGACATATCCACAAGCAACTTCGGTGTGCCCAGGTGCCCATGGTTATTACGGGTCATATTGCCAGCCTTGCCGGCCCCTTGTTATTGAGCCCTGCCAGAGCGCGGCACGCGCCGGGAGACTGCCATGCGGCCGAATAATGGGGCGATCAAGCTTGTCGCCGGCAACTCCAATCCAGCTCTGGCCGATGCCATCGCCGCCTATCTCGCAACCCCGCTTACGAAGGCGGTGGTCCGCAGATTTGCGGACATGGAAATCTTCGTCGAAATCCAAGAGAACGTGCGCGGCACCGATGTTTTTGTGCTGCAGTCGACCTCGTTCCCGGCGAACGACCACCTTATGGAGCTGCTCATCATTATCGATGCGCTGCGGCGTGCATCGGGGCGGCGCGTCACGGCCGTCATCCCTTATTTCGGCTATGCGCGTCAGGACCGAAAGCCCGGTCCCCGAACTCCCATCTCCGCCAAGCTTGTGTCCAATCTCATCACGCGAGCCGGCGCCGACCGGGTAATGACGCTCGACCTCCACGCCGGACAGATTCAGGGGTTTTTCGACATACCGACCGACAATCTTTACGCCGCCCCCATGATGGTGCGTGACATCAAGGAGCGGTTCGAGCTGTCAAAGATCATGGTCGTATCGCCCGATGTGGGCGGAGTGGGACGCGCGCGTGGGCTCGCCAAGCGCATCAATGCTCCGCTCGCAATCGTGGATAAGCGCCGCGAGCGGCCCGGTGAATCTGAGGTGATGAACGTAATCGGCGATGTCAAGGGCGCGATCTGCATTCTCATCGACGATATCATCGATTCCGGCGGGACCGTGGTCAATGCAGCCGACGCGCTGCTCGATAAGGGTGCCACCGAAGTGTACGCCTATATTACTCATGGGGTGCTTTCAGGCGGCGCAGTCGCGCGCATCGCTGCGTCACGGCTCAAGGAGCTTGTGATTACCGATTCCATTCAGCCCACTCAGGCCGTGCGGGTCTCCCGCAACATCCGCGTGCTCTCGGTTGCAAGCCTCATCGGGGAGGCGATCGGGCGCACAGCTGCCGAGGAATCGGTGTCGAGCCTGTTCGACTAGAGGACGACAGAGTCGACAACAGGGCTTGTCGGTCCCTCTGTCCTGCGTCGCCTGCCGTCCGTCCGCGAGCTTCCTGTGGAGAACGACTCCGCGCGGGCCGGATATCCACCAATCGTTAACCCCTCCAGAGGCCTATTGCGCTTTAGTGGCTGGAATCAAGGGGTTATATTCGACTCGTCGGTGATTCGCCCCGGGGCGGGGATTGGCCCCATCGGGGACCGCGTCGAACAGCGGCGTGCGTGCGGGCGAGTACGCAGTCCACATCCCAGCGGCATGTGGTGGAGACGGGCATGTCACTCATCGACCTTAGCGAGCAGCCGCGCCTCAATCCACTCGACGTCGTCGAGCAGGTGGCCGCCGGCAACGGCTGGGCCTTTGAGCGCGCGGGCGATGACGAGATCACAATTATCGTCAGCGGCAAGTGGTCCGAATATCAGGTCTCCTACACCTGGATGTTCAACATCGAAGCCTTGCATCTCGCCTGCGCTTTCGAGCTCAAGGTGCCGGAGCGGTGCCGGATCGAGGTCCAGCAACTGATTTCTCTCATCAACGAACAGATGTGGGTGGGTCACCTCGATCTTTGGATCCAGGAGGGGCTCGTCATGTATCGCCACGCTCTGGTGCTGACCGGGGGGGTTGAGGCGACAAATCGTCAATGCGAGGCGCTCTTGGGAACCGCGCTGGACGTGTGCGAGCGTTACTTCCCAGCATTTCAATTCGTGGTCTGGGCCGGCAAGTCGGCGCGCGAGTCGCTTGACGCGGCGATGTTCGAGACCCAAGGTCAGGCCTAGCGTCTCGCTGCTCGCCCTCTTTCCTGCAATGTGATTTAACGCCCCGCGTGCCGGCATCCGGCACGCTGGAGTGGCGCGCAGGAGCAGTCCATGAGTCCTGGCACGGACGACCAAGCGCAAGGGGCGCTTGGACGCGAGCTTCGCGGCAGCATATTGCTTGCCGGCGCTGGCAAAATGGGGGGCGCCTTGCTGGAAGGCTGGCTCGGCCTCGGGCTGTCGCCCGAACGGCTCATCGTCATCGAGCCGCAGCCAACCGACGCTATTGTGTCACTCACCGACCGGGGCCTGTGCCTCAACCCGACCCAAGGCCTGGACCGCGAAATTGCGGCGGCCGTCATTGCGGTCAAGCCGCAAATCGCGCCCGAAGTCGTGCCGGCGCTGCGGCCCTTCATTCGGGGTGGGACCATTGTGGTCTCCATCATGGCTGGCAGGACGCTGCGCTTCCTTCAGGCGAGCCTGCCGGACACGGCGCTGGTTCGCGCCATGCCGAATACGCCGGCGGCTATCGGCCGTGGGATCACGGTTGCGGTTCCAAACTCGAAGGTATCCGCTACCCAACGCAAGCTCGTGCATGCACTCCTTTCCGCAGTTGGGCGCGTGGAGTGGATCGAGAATGAGGCCTTTATGGACGCGGTCACGGCCGTGTCAGGTTCAGGGCCGGCCTATGTGTTTCTGCTGTGCGAGGCCATGGCGCGGGCCGGTTGCGCTGCCGGGCTGCCGCGCGCGCTCGCGGACGCCTTGGCGCGCGCGACGGTGGCGGGCTCCGGCGAGCTTTTGCAGCGATCGGAGCTGGATCCGGCTATCTTGCGCGAAAACGTGACATCACCCGGCGGCACGACCGCCGCCGCTCTTGACATTCTGATGGGCAACGACGGCCTTCCGGCGCTGATGCAAAAAGCGATTGCGGCGGCGACCAAGCGATCCCGCGAACTGGCCGGCTAAAGCTCGGGGCTCCCCTTATGGCGGCGGGCGCCCTGGAACGCTCGACGCTACCCGGTTAAATTGATGCGCAGCTCAGATGACGAGAGACGGCAATGGCTCGCAAAGCTCGCCCCCCTCAGAGACGCGCACGCGTTGCAAGCGGCGTGGCGCCACAGGGCACCAGATCCGTCCGCGAGCGGATCATCGATGCGTTCATGGATCTTCTGGCGCAGAAGCCGATCGAACAAATCGGGTTTGGTGAAATTGCCGGCCGTGCCAATCTTTCGCTTTCCGAGTTGCGCGCCGGCTTTGGATCAAAGCTCGCCATCGTTGCCGCCCATGTGAAGGAGATCGACCGCAAGGTGCTTGCGGCACGCGATCCAGACATGGCCGAGGAATCCGCACGCGAGCGGTTATTCGACGTGCTCATGCGCCGGCTCGAAATCCTCGAGCCACGCAAGGAGGCGGTGCGTTCGCTGCTACGCTCATGTCGGCGCGATCCGGGAATGGCCATGGCGCTGAACGGGCTTGCCGTTCGCTCACAGCGGTGGATGCTCGCTGCCGCCGATCTCGACGCGAGCGGGCCGGGAGGTATGATCCGCGCGCAGGGGCTCGCGATTCTATTCGCGTCCGTGCTGCGAACGTGGATCAATGACGACGATCCGGGCCACGCACGCACCATGGCCGCCCTCGATCGTGCGCTCGCGCGCGGCCAGCGCTTGTCGCGTTTTGTTCATGATCTCTGCCGGGCTCCCCAGTTCAGGACGGGGATGCGCCGGCGCCGAGATAGCGACTCGGACGATGAGCGGACGGTTGAGGTATAGCGGGCCTATACCGGCACGCGTACCGTCGCGCGCAGTCCCCCCATCGGGCTATCCGAAAGCAGAATATCTCCGCCGTGCGAACGGGCAATGTCCCTTGCGATTGCAAGGCCGAGCCCGGTGCCGACCTCGTCCTGGTTGCGCGCGTCATCCAGGCGCAGAAAGGGCTTGAACACTTCTTCGCGCAGTTGTGGAGGAATACCAGGACCGTCGTCATCAACCGTCACCGTCAACCAGCGGTGATCACGATGTCCGGTGATCGAAATCGACGCCGCATGACGCGCGGCGTTGGATAGGAGATTTCCAAGGCAGCGCTTGAACGCTGCCGGCCGCACGCTGACGATGGGATCGCCATAGAAACTTACATTTGATTCGTGACCGTTGCGCTCGGCGTCGGACTTAAGCTCCTGCAAGAACTCGCTCATGTCGGTGAACGCCGAATGCTCACCTGAATCGCCGCGCGCAAAGGCCAGATACGCCTCCAGCATGCGACTCATCTCATCCACGTCCTTCTTCATCGCTTCAACCTCGGGACCCTCACCGATCAAGGCAAGTTCGAGTTTGAAGCGAGTAAGGATTGTACGAAGATCGTGTGATACCCCCGCCAGCATGGCGGTGCGCTGCTCGATGGCCCGCTCGATGCGCCGCTTCATTTCGATGAACGCATGCGCGGCCCGCCGAACTTCGCGTGCGCCACGCGGCCGGAAATCCGGCACCTCCCGTCCTTTTCCGAAGCTCTCCGCCGCGTCCGCCAGGCTCAGGATCGGGCGTATCTGATTGCGCAGAAACAAGACCGCGACCGTGATGAGGACCAGCGAAGTGCCTACCATCCATTCGAGGAAGATATGGGAGTTCGACACATAGGCCGCGCCGCGCGGCGCGAATACCCGCATGACTGCGTCGTCGAGCCTGATGCGAATTTCGAGCAGCGCAGACCGTCCCACGGTATCGACCCAGAACGGCCGGCGTATCTGTTTGCTCACTTCCTCCGAGAGCGCCTGATCGAGCAGAGAAAAGAACGGCTTCGGGGCGGGGGGCGGCAGCTCGTTGACTGACAAGAAGTCCACGACCAGGCCGAGCTTCTCCTGCGCGATCTGGCGAAGCTGTACACGATTGCTGTCCTGCGGAAGCAGCTTGTAAAACTCGATCAGGCTTGCGATGTCCTGCACCACGCCGGCGGACAGCCTTTGAGTGACGAGATTGTAGTGGCGCTCCATGAACATGTATGCGACCACTGATTGCAGAAGAACCATCGGAGCGATGATGATCAGAAGCGCGCGGGCAAAAAGGCCCTTTGGCATCGCGCCTTTGAGCGTGACCGAGGCGCGGTCATAGAATCGGTTCACACGAGCCACAAGCGAGCGCAGCGCCGACACCCCTGTACGGAGCGCGTTTAATCCAACGTCGAGGGTGGTCATGGCGAGCTTCTCATGGCCAGATTCTACGGCGAGGTCACGAGCCGATATCCTACACCACGCACAGTTTGAACGAAGAGCGGATTGGCTGGGTCGCGCTCGATCTTCCGGCGCAGCCGATTGACCTGCACATCGACGGCGCGCTCGCCGGTCGCCCCGCCTGGGCCAGCCAGAGTGGGCCGCGGCACGGTCTCGCCCGGCGTTGCTGCGAGCGAACGAAGCATGTCGCGCTCGCGATCGGTGAGCCGAATGACTTCTTCTCCCCGCCGGAGCTCCCCGCGCGCCACATTGAAGTTGAATTCGCCGAAACGGACTGTTTCAACCGAAGGAATCATCGCCGGCCGCGCGCGCCGCAAGATGCTGGCGATGCGCAGCGAGAGCTCTTTCGGCTCGAACGGCTTGCCGAGGTAATCGTCGGCACCGATCGCCAGCCCCTCGATTCGGCTCTGCGCCTCCACCCGCGCAGTCAACATGATGATCGGAATGTTGGAGGTGGAACGCAGATCCCGCGCCAGACTAAAGCCCGTCTCTCCTGGCATCATCACGTCGAGGATCAGCAGATCAAAGCGCAGCCCTTCCAGCTTTGCCCGGGCATCCGCCGCAGTATCCGCCGTGGTCACGCGATATCCCTCAGCCAGCAAGAAACGCGAGAGCAGATCCCGAATGCGCCTGTCGTCGTCAACGAGCAGCAAATGCGGGGCGTCGTCGGCAAGCGCGGCCGGGACGCTGCTCGCTACCGGCATTTTGTCGATTTATCCTTTTCGGCGCCCGCGGTCGGCGCGGGCGATAAAACGCAGGACGCTGTCGCGATGCTCGCTATTTATCATGGCGGCGAGGAAGCGGCACGCCAGGTCGTGTGCGTCGGGACCAAGCTCGGCAAGAGCGCGCGCGATGCGAGTCGTCTGCAAGCCGGCAAGTCGCAGGGCCAGCGCTTCGCCTTTGGGCGTGACATAAAGCAGCCGCTGGCGCCGGTCGCTCTCACCCTCCTTCTGCACGACGTAACCCTGCTGGATAAGCTGCTTGAGCACGCGGCCGAGCGATTGCTTTGTGATGCGGAGAATGTCGAGCAGTTCCGCAACCTTCATGCCCGGGTTGCGGTTGACGAAATGCAGAACGCGGTGGTGCGCGCGTCCAAAACCCAGTCTCGCCAGCACGTCATCCGGCTCGCTGATGAAATCGCGGTAGGCGAAGAACAGAAGCTCGATGACGCTCCAGATCGGCTCCGGCAGCGCCCGGCGCATGTCGGAGGAACGTGCGGTGAACGGAAAATTTAGGTCAGTCATATTGACATATTCGGCGTGTCTTGCTACCCCAAAGAGAGCCCATCACGGAACAAACATGCGCGGGGAGAGCGCCCTTTCCCGATTGCGCCAGGCGCAAAGGATGTTCTCATGGGCGGCCCAATCATACCCGCTGCCGCCGGGCGAGGCAAAGCATTACAATGTCGGGGAGGGGCCGCTGTGCCAATGCTAGCCGGCAGGAGGAAACGCCATGGCTGAAAAACCCTATGATCGGTTGGATGGGGTGATCTGGTACGACGGCCAACTTGTGCCGTGGGGCGAGGCGACACTGCATGTCTTGTCACATGGATTGCACTATGCGAGTTGCGTGTTCGAAGGCGAGCGCGCTTATGGCGGCCAGATTTTCAAATGCACAGAGCACTCGGAGCGCCTGCGACGCTCAGCCCAGCTGCTCGATTTTGAAATTCCCTATTCGGTCGCGGAGATCGATGCCGCCAAGCGGCTCGTGCTGGAGAAGAACGCGCAGAGCGATGCCTATGTGCGCCCGGTTGCCTGGCGCGGCTCCGAGATGATGGGGGTCTCCGCGCAGAACAACAAAATTCATATCGCGATCGCCAGCTGGCAATGGCCGAGCTATTTCGATCCGGTGCAGCGGTTGAAGGGCATTCGCTTGGATTTGGCCGAGTACCGGCGCCCCGATCCGGCGACCGCGCCCGTCCGCGCCAAGGCGTCAGGTCTCTACATGATCTGCACGATCTCGAAGCATCAGGCTGAGCGCAAAGGCTACGCCGATGCCATGATGCTGGACTGGCAAGGGCGTGTCGCGGAGTGTACCGGCGCCAACATCTTCTTCATCAGGGATGGCAAGATCCACACTCCGATCGCCGATTGCTTTCTCGACGGCATCACCCGGCGCACTGTGATCGAGCTGGCGAGGCGGCGCGGGATTGAAGTGATCGAGCGGCGGATTCTGCCGGACGAGCTGTCGCAGTTTTCGGAGTGCTTCATCACCGGCAGCGCGGCCGAAGTGACGGCGGTGTCCGAAATCGCGCAGTGGCGATTTACGCCGGCGGCTATCACCCGGCAACTGATGGCCGATTATACCGCCGAAGTGCAGCCGAAAGGCAAGAAAGCGGCGGCCTGAGCTGATCCAGAATGGTTTGCGCTGCCGGGTCGCTGACCCCTATCGCGGCAGCGCCGCATCCAGGCGATTGCGACGCAGTCGTGAGTACCCCGCCCGCTCAGCAGCAATGTCTCATTGCGCCGCGGCTTGCCTGCTTGGCGAAGGCGCCCAGCGGTCCGCCGAGATATTGTCCGCGTGCTTTGCCTCGACCCAGCTGGTTCCAGCCGCGGTTTCAACGCGTTTCCAGAACGGCGCGCGAGTCTTGAGGTAGTCCATAAGGAACTCCGCCGCAGCGAAAGCATCCTGCCGGTGCCGGGCGACCGCTATGACCAGCACAATCTCCTCGCCGGGGGTGAGCCGCCCGAAACGATGAATGACGGTGACGCCGAGGAGCGGCCAGCGTTTCTCAGCGGCTTCGACATGGCGGGCGATCTCCGCCTCTGCCATGCCGGGATAATGTTCCAGCGTCATGGCAACGAGCGGCAGGCCCGCTTCCTCCCTGCGGCATAGGCCTGTGAACGTGACAATCGCGCCGATGTCGTTGCGTCCGCCGGCCAGTCGCGCGACCTCAAGCGCGCCATCGAACCTCTCCTGCTGCAGGCGGATCGTGGCGGCCACGGCTTGCGCTATCCCCCGGTCATTGGCGGGAAGAACGCTATTTCGCGTGCTCCCCCGATGGCGGTCTCGGCCTTGACATGCATGCGATCGAGCGCCGCGCGAATGATCTTCGGGTCCTCGAAAGCATGCGCATATTCCTCCCCGCGTTGGCTCAGCCAGTGCATGAGGTCCGCGATGGTGGTTATTCCGGCGGGAAGCTCGATCTCCTCCTCGGGCTTGCCAATGCGCTCCCGCACCCACGCAAAGTAACGCAGCTTCACCGGCTCAATCCTCCATCAGGTGGCGCACCCCGGCACGGAAATAGTCCCAGCCGGTATAGAGCGTGAGCAACGCGGAAAGCCAGATCAAGGCGAGTCCGATGGGTGTCACGACCGGCAGAACCGCGTCACCCGCCTTGCCCGCGATCAGGAATCCGACAGCAACGAGTTGGAGCGTCGTCTTCCATTTTGCAAGCTGTGTCACCGGTACGCTCACGCGCAATTCGGCGAGATATTCGCGTAGACCAGACACCAGGATTTCCCGGCAGAGAATCACGATTGCAGCCCATAGCGACCATCCGCGGATGGTATCATCGGCGGCGAGCATAAGCAGGCACGACGCGACGAGCAGTTTGTCCGCGATCGGATCGAGCATGCGGCCGAAGGCCGACTGCTCGCCCCATTTGCGCGCGAAATAACCGTCGAGAACGTCCGTCACCCCGGCTGCGATGAAGATGGCGAGCGCAAGCCAGCGCAACCAAAGTCCGCCCGCGAGGACATTCTGCCAATAAAGGCAGGCAACCACCGCCGGCACTGCCAGGATGCGGGCGTAGGTAAGCACATTTGCCAGCGCAAGCGGCCTTGCTGCGAGCGGTCGGGACGTCGCCGTGTTCATGCGCCGAAAGAATACCCTTCCGCTCGCCAGGTCAAACGGAATGCCGGGTTGATCGCAGCGGGCGGATTCTTTTCAACCTGGGCGTTCATGAAAGAAGTCGTAAATCTTGCGCGCGGTCTCAGCACTGATTCCCGGCACCTTGGCGAGGTCGGTGAGCGCCGCCCGTTCGATTGCCTTGAGTGTCCCGAAATGATGAAGCAGCGCGCGCTTGCGTGTGGGCCCGACCCCGGGGATTTCCTGCAGGCCGGCCTCACGCAGATCGCGCCGCCGCCGGATGCGGTGCGAGCCGACTGCAAAACGATGCGCCTCGTCGCGCAGCCGCTGAATAAAATAAAGCACGGGATCGCGCGGCTTGAGCTTGAATGGCTCCCGGCCAGGCAGAAAGAATGTCTCCAGCCCGGCGTCACGATCCGGTCCTTTTGCGACGGCCAGCAGCGGCACATCCGCGATCCCGAGGGCGGAAAGCGCCTCCTGCGCCGCCGCGAGCTGGCCGCGTCCGCCGTCGATGATGACCAGGTCGGGCCAAGGCGACTCTCCAGAGCCGCCGATATCAATCGGCATGTCGTTCGGCGCGGGCATGGGTACAAGCGCTGCGCCGGCAGCCGGCGCGGACGCGCGTGGGGCCTCCTTGATGAGACGCTTGAAGCGGCGGCTGAGGACCTCGCGCATCATGCCGAAATCGTCGCCCGGGGTGAGATCAGATGATCGTATATTGAACTTGCGGTATTGATTCTTCTGAAATCCTTCAGGACCGGCGGCGATCATGGCGCCAACCGCATTCGTGCCCTGAATGTGGCTGTTGTCGTAGACTTCAACGCGATGCGGGGCGCGCGCGAGCCCCACGCTCTGGCCCAATGCGTCCAGCAACTTGTGCTGCGATGTCGTTTCGGCGAGCTTGCGCGCCAAAGCTTCGCGCGCATTGGCAAGCGCGTGATCGACAAGCTCCCTTTTTTCGCCGCGCTGGGGGGCATTTACTTCAACCTTGTGGCCGCTCTTGACGGTCAGCGCGTCGGCAAGCAACGACTCCTCTTCAATCACGTGTGAGGTGAAGATGCAGGGCGGGCATGGCTTGTCGTCGTAGAACTGGGCGATGAATGCGCTCAACACCTCGGCCGCGGCGAGGGAACGATCAGCTCTGGGAAAATAGGCGCGATTGCCCCAGTTCTGACCGCTACGGAAGAAAAACACCTCCACGCAATTAAACCCGCCTGCTTGATGGACGGCGAACACGTCCGCGTCCTTGACGCCGCGCGGGTTGATGCCCTGATGGGATTGTACCGCCGAGAGCGCTGCCAGACGATCGCGATAGATGGCGGCACGTTCGAACTCGAGGCCGGCAGAGGCTTTTTCCATCTCGCCCGCCAATTCGTCCTGGATGGACTGACTCTTGCCGGACAAAAATGCGTTCGCTTCCCGCACGAGCTCGCGATAATCGGTGAACTCGATCTCGCGCGTGCAGGGGCCCGAGCAGCGTTTGATCTGGTAGAGCAGGCACGGCCGGGTACGGCCCTCGAAGAATGCATCCGAGCACGAGCGCACAAGAAAGGCCCGTTGCAGAGCGGTGATGGTTCGGTTGACCGCCCAGACGGAGGCGAACGGGCCGTAATAGTTGCCTTGACGCGTTCGCGCGCCGCGATGCTTGAGAATTTGCGGCGCCCAGTGGTCTGCCGTGATCAGGATGTAGGGAAACGACTTGTCGTCGCGCAACAACACATTGAAGCGCGGTCGCAGCCGCTTGATCAGGTTCGCTTCGAGCAGAAGCGCCTCGGTCTCGGTCGCGGTCGAGACGAACTCCAGTGACGCGGTAGCCGCGATCATCCGCTCGATGCGCGTGTCATAGCCGGTGGGACGGGCATAGGCGATGATGCGTTTGCGAATGTTCTTCGCCTTGCCGACGTAGAGCACGTCTCCGTTGGCGTCGATCATGCGATAGACGCCGGGAGAGGACGGCGCGAGCTTGGCGGAACGCTCAATGACCGCGCGACCCGCCGGAAGCGATGCGGCTGCATTCTCGACGGCCGCATCAGGTTCCGGCAGCGATTGATCCTCGTCCTCCTCGACGAGTTCCGTCACCGGATCGATATCTTTCTTGGTCGGGCTCATTGCGGGAAAAGCTAAGCTGTCCTTCAATCACCGGCCCAGCGGTGCGAAAATGTATGTCAGCGGACCAGCCGGGCTCGTTTTAAATATTCATTGACCATAGGTACAGATTCAGCCTCCGATTTTTTAGTTAGAACCCTGGTGTGTTGCGGCCTCACTAGACGACGCGGATTTCCGCAATACTGTAGGTACGAATTATATAAAATCCGGGGGATCATGATGAAGCGCACTATCCTCTTCTGCACTAGTCTCGTCGCATTGGCTCTGCCTGCAAGCGTGGCGGCCGCCGCCGACCTTTCCCCGGGCTACGCGCCGGTTGCGCGCGCTCCGGTTTATTATTCCCCCTACTACAACTGGACCGGCTTTTACCTCGGCATCAACGGCGGAGGCGGATGGGGCCGGTCGCAATGGGATGGAATCGACAGGTTCGACGTGTCCGGCGGGGTGATCGGCGGCACGATCGGCTACAACTGGCAGTTCAATCACCTCGTGCTCGGCGCGGAAGGCGACATCGATTGGTCGGACATAAAAGGAACGACAGCTGTGCTTTGTCCCCTTGGCTGCTCGACCCGCAACGACTGGCTGGCCACGGTGCGCGGCAGGCTTGGTTACGCATTCGATCGCTTTCTCCCATACATAACCGTCGGGATTGCGCTCGGAGACATCAACGCCAGCCGTCCTGCTTTTCCCGGTGGCAGCATCACCAACGTCGGCTGGACGATCGGGGCAGGGGTCGAAGTGGGCATCGTGCGCAACGTGAGTCTTAAGGCCGAATATCTCTATGTCGATCTCGGAACTTTCAATTGCGGCTTCAATTGCGGCCTTGCTGCGAACGGCGATGTTTCGTTCTACGCAAATCTCTTGCGCGGCGGTCTGAACGTGCGCTTCTGATTGAGCCCGCAATCCGCAAGTGTCACGCGCGCGCTTGCTCAT
Source organism: uncultured Xanthobacteraceae bacterium (assembly GCA_955652925.1). Taxonomy (GTDB): domain Bacteria; phylum Pseudomonadota; class Alphaproteobacteria; order Rhizobiales; family Xanthobacteraceae; genus VAZQ01. The sequence goes on from CATPCO010000424.1 coordinate 19,630, forward strand.
CGCAAGCCGGACGGCTTTTCGCGCGCGAGCCAATCGATGCGAGATGTGCCGCCACCCCCTGCCAGAGCCGCCACGAGCTGCGGCAGTAATGTCCGCAGTTCACCTTCGAGCGTCCAGGGCGGATTGACGATGATAAGCCCGCAGGCGCTCAAACGGCCGGGCTCAGGCGCCGTTGCGAGGCTGATTTCTGCGCGCAGGATCTTGGAAATCTCTAACCGTCGCAAGCGTCGCACGAGAGCTTCTGCGCTGCCAGGCTCTTTTACCGGATACCAGATCAGATAGATGCCCGTCGACCATTTACGGTGCGCCCCTTCGATTGCATTCGCAAGCCGCGGGAAATCTGCCGCCTCTTCGAATGATGGATCGATGAGCACGAGCCCACGCCGTTCCTTCGGGGGTACATAGGCATTGAGCGCCGTCCAGCCGTCGATCGCGAGTGCTTTGCACCGGCGGTCGCCATGGAGATTGCGCGCGAGGGCCGCTGCTGGCAGCGGTTCGCGCTCGCACGCGATGAGACGGTCCCGCACGCGCAAAAACCTGCGCGCCAACATCGGCGAACCCGGATAGAGCGCAAGCTGTCCCCCTTTGTTGCAGGCGGTAACGGCCGCGAGGTATGGGGCAAGCAGAACGGCGGCTGTCTGCGGCTGCGCAGAGGCGAGCAACCGCGCGATGCCGTCGCGCCATTCGCCGCTGCGGCTCGCTTGCGCGCCGGTGAGTTCGTATAGCCCGCTTCCCGCATGCGTATCGATGACGCGAAATGGTGCCGGTTTTGTGCGCAGATATTCGAGCACGCGCACGAGCGTGGCGTGCTTCATGACATCGGCGAAATTGCCGGCGTGGAATGCATGACGGTAATTCATTGCTGCTTGCGCGCACGTCGCGCGCCCCCCACCCTTCCCTCCCCCCGACGGAATCCGGGCCTGCCCGGGTTCCGCACTATATTGCGCAAGTCGGGCAAGCCCGACTTGCGACGGGGAGGGTTAGGGTGGGGGAGTGGGCAATCAGGAGGCCTGCCGCAGCGGTCCTTGCGTTTTTGTCCCGCGCAGGTTGTCAAGAATTGCAAGCGCGCGTCCCATCGAAAAATCGCGTGTCTTTTGATCGAACGCCTTGCGCGCGCCGCGCATCATGTAGCCGTGGAGCACGCCCGGAAAGATATGCAACTCGACGTTCTTCGTGCGTGCGGATAACGCGCGATAGGCGTCCAGCACTTCGGGCGGCGCCCGGTGGTCGCGGTCGCCCCATATGATACAGACCGGCTCCGAGCCGCCGTCGAGGTCCGCGATGTAGTCCAGCATCTGCGATCCATGGCAGGAGATGCCGGCCGCGAAGCCAAGGCGCTTGGGACCGAGAATCGCGTACGGACCTCCGTAGCAAAAGCCCATCACCGCGGCGCGGCCGTTGAACTGTGGGACGCTGCCGAGGTGCCCCAGCGTATCTGTCAGGTCCCGTTCGCCGGCTTTGATCTTTTCAAGACGCGGCTGTGAGCGTTGCTGTGTGCGACCGTCGTCGTGGGAGAGCGGTCCCGGGATGGAGCGCCAGAAAAGGTCGGGTGCGGCGGCAATGAACCCATGCGCCGCAAACTCCTCGGCAATTGCGACAATGTCGCCATCCACGCCATGGACGGCGGACGCAAGCACAATCGCCGGCACCTGCCTGTTCTCGTGCGGTACCGCGAGGTAGCAATCGAATTCGCCGCCGTCGCTTGAACGGATCTTGATGCTCTTGCCCAACATGCTGCGCCTCGCTTATTCGGCTGGGTTAGAATGGACGCTCAGCGTACAGGAAGAGGCAGCGCGGGGGAAAGTAGGCTGATGTCGTGAGTTCTCCCATTCTCATTGTCGGCGGCGGGCTCGGCGGGCTCACCGCCGCGCTTGCGCTGGCATCTCACGGCAAACCGGTTCGCGTGCTCGAAGGCGCGCCGGCATTCGGTGCCATTGGCTACGGCATCCAATTCGGCCCCAATGTCTTTCGCGTATTTGATCGCCTCGCCTTGAGCGCGGCCGTGCTCGAGAAGGCCGACAGTCCGCCCGCCGTGTTGATGATCGATGCGCTCAACGGCAAGGAGGTCACTCGGGTGCCGACCGGCCCGACACTGCGCGCCCGCTTCGAACATCCCTACATCATCATCCATCGCGTTGATCTGCATGATGTCATGCTTGCGGCTTGCCGGCGCAATCCGCTCATCACACTCGAGCCCAACTGCATGGTGTCATGCTTCGCCGACCACGGTGAAACAGTGACCGCCACAACGCAAGACGGCCGCAGCTTCGAAGGCAGCGCCCTGATCGGCGCTGACGGCGTCCGTTCACGCACCCGCGCACAGTTGCTCGCGGACGGCGATCCTCTCCCCAACGGGTTCATGGCATTTCGCACCATTGTGCCGATGGCCGATGTCACCGCGGAGGTTCGCCGCGACATTGTTGCGCTCTGGGGCGGGCCGGGCTTCCACCTCGTGCATTATCCGCTTCGTCACGGGACACTGTTCAACATCGTGGCGGTGTTCCGTCGGTCAGCTCATTCGGAGCGCGGCGATAGCGCGGCTTATCGTGCCGAGTTGGAGGAGATCTATCACGACGCGCACCCGGCGATGAAGGCGTTGTTGGCCATGCTTGATCTCGGCCGACGTCAGGCGGTCGGCGATCGCGATCCGATCCGGTGTTGGCACAAGGGTCGTATTGTGCTGCTCGGTGATGCCGCACATCCGACGCTGCAATCCCTGGCGCAGGGCGCCTGCATGGCGATCGAAGACGGTCTCTGCCTCGCCGGCTGCATCGCCGCTGCTGGCGAGGACTACGAAGCAGCGTTCCGGCGGTACGAAAGGGCGCGCGGTTTGCGCACTGCGCGCGTGACGCTGGAATCGCGCTATCTGTGGGACATCTATCACGCCGACGGCATCGCGCGCGAGGTCTACTGGCAGATGCTGGGCGAACGCAGTGAAGCGGACACCTTGCAATGCCTCGCTTGGCTTTATGACGGATTTGAACTTCCAGCCGGCCCAGAACAATGATGCGCGCCGGTCATCCTGAGCTACGCAGTATTTGGTGTTCGGAGGGAACGTTGCAAAGCCACGCCTACCAACCCGACAATCAGCCACGTTCGGTGATCGTGGGAGTTGCGATTATAACGGCTCGCCCGCAAATCCCTGCCGCAGCTGTGCGAGCCGGTCGAACGCGGCGGACGGCAGCGGACCCTGCTCTACCGCGGCGAGCGCATGCTCGAACTGCTGCGGCGTTGCCATGCCGACCAGGATGGTACCCATCGCGGGATGCGAGAGCGCAAAGCGAATGGCCGCTTCGGTCAGGGTCGCGGCGAACCCTTCGTTGACCAACGGCATCAGCCTGCGGGCGCGCGCGACATCGGTCTCGTAGACCGCAGCAGAGCCGATCGGCTCGGGCGCAGGACCGGCAATGGGATGACGCTCGGCGGCGCCGGAGAGCGCACCGCCGGCCAGCACCCGGATCCCGACCACGCCCACGCCGGCGGCCGCGGTATGATCGAAGAGCCGTCCGTAATCCTGCGCCGGATAATTCGGCGGCAGCGCGATTGCCGCTGAGGGGTTGAGCATGTTGTAGACAACCTGGGCACTGTGAAAGGCGCCCGAGTCGATCAGGCGATGGAGAGCCGCCGTGTCGCCGATTGCCGTGAGGCCAAGAAAACGCGTTTTGCCTTGCTCGCGCAGCCGCTCGAAGACGGGCACCACCTCGTTGAGCACCTGGCGCACGCCGAGCGCTTCGCCGCCCCCGTGCTCGGTAATGGCATTGTGCAGGTGGAAGATGTCGACGCGATCGAGCTGCAATCGCCGCAGACTGCCTTCGAGCGAGATTGCCACGGCCTGCGCGATGCGGGCGAAGTCCGCGGACGGCAGCCGGACCTTGGTGCCAACGATCGCAGTCGCCGGTTTGAGTCGTCCGAGAACGCGCCCGAGATTCTTTTCCGATTCGCCGTCGCCGTACTGGACCGCGGTGTCGAAATAGTTCACCCCCGCGGCAATCGCCCGCGCGATTGTGCGCTCCTGGTCGAGCGGATCGCCCCGCACCATCAGCCCGCCGACTGCGCCACAACCAAAACCCAGGAGTGATAGCTTCATTCCGGTACGGCCGAATCCCCGCAAGTCCATTGTCGTTCCTCCGCCTCGAGGCCCGCCTCGCCAAAGGCGATTGTAGTTGCAAACCATGCGAGATTGCAGCCGCTCTGGCGAGGTTATCGAGCAATCGCGGGCGAAGACGCGGCGGCTAGCGTTGAAAGCAAGACGGGTGATGCCGCGAGCGTCAACGCCGGCTCAACGGGTCAGGGCGGCGCTTCCCTGGCGCATTGGCGGCATCACGACCTTATCGCGACGGCATGCCCGCGAAGCCGTTTCCGGGCATGAGCGGAAGCGCAGATCCTTTCCGATGCAGATGCGCACCTCCCCCAGGCGCCTGCTGTCGCAGGTGACAGCAATGGCATCGCGAGCAAGTCCGGGATTGGACTTCACAAACGCGTCCTCCACCTCACCCGGAGTGACTGTGAGCATCTCTTTCAAATCGATGAATTCAGGCGGGATTTTAACAGTCGCGCGCACCTTGCGAACAGTCTCGAAATAGACCGCGGGGGAAAGGCCGGAACAGGTGCCGTGCTTTTCCCATTGCTGAAAGATCAATCGAGTTGCCGGCATCAGATCAAGCATGGACGATACGGTCGTGCGGTCGAGGCGTGGTGCCGGGATTTGGCAGAATTCTGGAAAGCCGCGCTCGTATTGCGGCCACAAACCATGCACGACGAAGGAATAGGGCCGGGCGCCGCACTGCTGTTGCGGTGGCGTGCCCCGTTCACCGGCTGCCTCACAAAACGACGGCGACCACGAGAGCGACAGGACATAAAAATCGAATTGTCCCGGCGCGTTCTGACGCTGGTCCTGGGCGGCCAGGGGAGAGTGGGCAAGCAAGAGCGCAATGGAGAGAGCGGCAGAAGGCCCGATACACAGTTTCATGACGGCGACCCTCGGAACGACCGAAGGCAATCTATAACAGTTCTGCGGACATTTCAAGAACAAAAAGAGAATAAAGAGAGCGCGGAGATCAACCCTAATGGCACCCTACCGCGCAGGAGCTGAGCACGGAAAGCCTGTCGAGCACCCTCTTGGTGCCGATCTGCAACACCTTTCCCGCAATCGAGCGCGGCCTCTTCCTACACCGCAGGAGCGCATTTAGGCTTGCGGACCGACGGGTGGGAGTTGCGGGTATGCGCGTTCTGTTGTGGGGTGTCGCCTTCATGCTCATGGCCATGAGCGCCCAGGCGCAGATCTATCATGCCAATGATACGGGCGGCATCATCCCATGGTCCTGCGAGAACGAGGCAGCCGCCCATGCGATTGCGGCCGCCTATTGCGCCCGCTGGGATAAATATCACCGCATCACCAGCGTGCACCGGCACTACGGCGATTACATCGCATTTAATTGCCTCTGGACACCCTACATCAACCGCTACGCGCTGCCGGCCGTTCATACGCGCTCGGCTTGCGGCTATGAACGCCTCTGGCCGCGCGTGAGGGTGCTCGACTGACTACGCAATATCGTGCCGTTTTAGAACGTCCCGCACCGCGTCGACGAGCTTCTCCTCGCCAACGGAGAATTGCGCGGGCCGGCTCTCGCGCCATTCGTCGTGGCTTGCAATTGAGCTCGCCGCCTTGGCGCCCTCGATCAGGTCTTTGATCAAAACCTCGCCTTTGGCCTTCTCGTCACCGCCCTGGATGACCACGCAAGGTGCGCTTCGCCTGTCGGCATATTTGAGCTGCGCGCCCATCTTGCCGGAGCCGAGATAAAGCTCGGCACGCACCCCGACGTTGCGCAAGGTCGCAACCATTTTCTGATAATCGGCGATGCGCTCGCGATCGAAAACCGTCACCACCACGGGACCAGGCAGAGCTTTGCTCTCGACTCCACCCAGATGAGCGAGCGCTGCCCTCAGGCGGGATACCCCGATGGAGAAGCCGGTTGCAGGAACCTGATCTCCGCGAAAGCGTGCGATCAATCCATCATAGCGCCCGCCGCCGCCGACCGAGCCGAAGCGGACCGGCCGGCCGTCCTCGTCCCTGGTCTCGAATGTCAGATCAATCTCATAGACCGCCCCGGTGTAGTATTCGAGCCCGCGAACCACGGATGGTTCAATCACGATCCGACTGTTGTCGTATCCACAGGCTTTCACCAGCGCGTCAATCTGTTCCAACTCCTCGCGACCTTGTTGTCCTGTTTTGCTGTCCCTCAAGTAGAGATCAAGTTGAGCAATCTTGTCTGCACTGTCGGTTGCAGGCTCAAACACATGCAACACGGTTGTAATCGCGGCTTCGCTCAAACCTGCACCCTTTGTATAATCGCCGGATTCATCTCTGCGGCCTTCCCCGAGCAACTGCTTGACGCCAGCAATTCCCAGACGGTCATACTTATCAAGGGCGCGCAGGACGGTGAGTTTCTGAGTGTTGTTCTCATCCCCGGCTAAGCCGATCGTTTGGAGGACCCCGTCGAGTACTCTGCGGCTATTCATCTTGATGAGGTAGTCCCCCCGTTTAATGCCCAGCGCCTCCATTGTATCTGCCGCCATCATGCAGATTTCGGCATCGGCGGCCGGCGATGCGGAGCCCACCGTGTCGGCATCGAACTGCATGAACTCCCTGAAACGCCCGGGTCCCGGCTTTTCGTTCCGGAACACCGAGCCCACGCGGTAGCTGCGAAAGGGCTTCGGCAGGGCATCGAAATTCTCGGCGACGTAGCGCGCGAGCGGCGCCGTCAGATCGTAGCGCAGTGACAGCCACTGACCGTCATCGTCCTGAAACGAAAACACTCCTTCATTAGGCCGATCCTGATCGGGCAGGAATTTTCCCAGCGCATCCGTATATTCGATCGCGGGGGTCTCCAATGGCTCGAAGCCGTAGCGCTCAAACACGGAACGGATACGATCGAGCATGCGCCTCGTAACGGCGATCTCGCCCGGGCCGCGATCGGCAAGACCGCGCGGCAGACGCGCCTTGAGCTTATTGGCTTTGTTGGGCTTCGCAGTCATTATTGCTTGCAATCACAGCCCGGAAGCGCATGGCTTCACCGGGAGCCGGAAGTAGCAGCCGCGTCCAGGAGCGGCAAGGAAAAGCAACAATGCCGTCAGCAGCAGCGACCAAAGTGACTGCCGTTCCCAATGATCTTGAGGCCTATTGGCTTCCTTTCACGCCCAACCGCGCGTTCAAGGCCTCGCCGCGTCTCATCGCGCGCGCAAAGGACATGTATTACTACACCCCGGACGGACGCGCGGTCCTCGACGGCACCGCCGGGCTGTGGTGTACCAATGCCGGCCACAACCGCGACTCCATCGTGGCGGCGATTCGCACCCAGGCGGAAACGCTGGACTATGCGCCGGCTTTTCAATTTTCCCATCCGAAGGCGTTCGAGCTCGCAAGCCGGGTCGCAGTGCTCGCGCCGGGCGACCTTGATCACGTGTTCTTCTGCAATTCCGGCTCCGAGGCGGTCGATACGGCGCTCAAGATCGCGCTTGCCTTCCACAACGTTCGCGGCGAGGGCACGCGCACGCGGCTGATCGGACGCGAGCGCGGCTATCACGGCGTCGGCTTCGGCGGCATTTCGGTGGGCGGCATTGTCAACAATCGCAAATTCTTTGGTTCGCTGCTCGCGGGGGTCGATCACCTGCCGGCGACCTACAGCCGCGAGCACCAGGCTTTCAGCAAGGGCGAGCCGGAATGGGGCGCTCATCTTGCCGACGATCTCGAGCGCATCGTCGCGCTGCACGACGCCAGCACCATCGCGGCTGTAATCGTCGAGCCCATGGCAGGCTCAACCGGCGTGCTGCCGGCGCCGAAGGGTTATCTCCAGCGCCTGCGCGCGCTGTGCGACCGCCACGGCATCCTGTTGATATTGGACGAGGTCATCACCGGCTTCGGACGGCTCGGCTATAGCTTCGCGGCCGAGCGCTACGGCATCGTCCCCGATATGATCACCTTCGCCAAGGGCATCACATCGGGCACGGTTCCCATGGGCGGGGTTATTGTGCGCAAGGGCGTCTATGACGCGTTCATGCGCGGACCCGAGCACATGGTTGAACTCTTCCATGGCTACACTTACTCGGCGCATCCGCTGGCGTGCGCGGCCGGCCTTGCGGCGCTCGATCTGTATCGTGATGAGGCGCTTTTCGAACGGGCGAGAAAGCTCGAGCCGTACTGGGCGGACGCGGCCATGCGGCTGAAAGGATTGCCGAATGTGCTCGATATCCGGTGCGTAGGGCTTACGGCGGGCATTGATCTTGCTTCGCGGCCGGATGCCGTGGGGCGGCGTGCCTACGAGGCAATGGAGCACGCCTTCAGGAGCGAGAATCTGGTCATCCGGATCAACGCCGAAACGATTGCAATTACGCCGCCGTTGATCGTGACTGAGAGTGAAATCGATCAGATTTTCGCCAAAGTCGCCAACGCGATCAGGGCGGTGGCGTAGTTCATTCATAACTGTTTTTCCGGCTCACCCGCTCCCCCGGCGACCGACATCGCTTGCGTGAATGCCGGGGAGCATGTCATGCAGGGCGAGGCATAGCACCGAATCGCGTAGTACAATCGGCACGGCTGGACCAACCCGATGCGCCTGGGCGGCATCTTCATCGCGCTGTGCATGTTGATCATCGCGGGCTCCGCCGGCGCGATCGTCTACCTCTACCTTGAGCTCGGCCTCCTGGAGGCGGCAGCGGCCGCAGCGGCCACTCTCATTGCTCTTATTCTCTACAGTCTCATATCCGGACGGATCGGCTTTCGGTCGGTCGTGGATCGTCAACTCACTGACTTGGCGCGCGGCAGCGCCGATGTTGCGCGCCAAGTCGCGGAGATGGGACGGCGGTTGGCTGCTCTGGAAGGCAAGCTTGATACAGCGCTCGACCAGACCCGTGCGCTCACCGATCCCCTCACGGCCGAGATTGGTGAGCTGGGTACGTTGGTGAAGCGTCTCGCGGAAACCGTCGCAATACAGCAGTCCGGGCTGGACGCGCTGCAACGCAACCTCACGAGCCCCGGGGATACGCTCGCGGCTATGGCAACAGCACAGCCCCCCACCGATGCGCCGCAATTGCATGACCAGGTGATGTCCTCATTGCCGCAGCTCAGCGCAGCGCAAGAGCCTCCTTCCCGCAGCGTCGAGACGGTCTTGACTGCCATTCGCAACGCGATCGACGCGAATGAGATCGATCTCTATCTCCAGCCGGTCGTGAGCCTGCCGCAACGCAAGGTTCGCCACTACGAATCAATGTCACGGCTGCGCGATCGGAAAGGCGAGCCGCTGGCGGCGGCCGACTTCGTCCCGCACGCCGAGAACGCGGGACTGATGTCCCAAATCGACAATCTTGTGCTGTTCCGTTGCGTTGCAATTGTCAGACGCTTGCTGCTCAAGAACCATGAGATCGGGTTGTTCTGCAATCTTTCCCGGACAACGCTGGCCGATGCGAGCTCTTTCTCCAGAATTCTCGAGTTTCTTGCGGCGAATCGCGTTATTGCGCCCTCGCTTGTGCTCCAGTTCACCCATGCTGGCGTCCGTGCAATGGGCCAGATCGAATACGA
>CATPCO010000425.1 GCA_955652925.1 uncultured Xanthobacteraceae bacterium
ACTTCGGGCTGCATCCGGCTGACGAACGAAGACGTGATCGACCTCTACAGCCGCGTCAAAATCGGCGCGACGGTCATCGTACAGCGGTAGCAGTTGTCAGGAATCAGGCATCAGCTCCTGATACCTGACACCTGATACCTGACACCTGATCCCTGACACCTGATACTACAACGGCCACCGAACAAGGTGGCTCGTGATCATGGCCGCGCTCAATGCCGCTCCCCCGAGCATGGCCAGCATCATCGATGACACATCCGGGAAATTCATGACCGACCAGTAGGCCGCCAGGCCGGCAAACACGCCCAGCAGCACTGTTGTCACTCCCCATACCAGCTGGCTCCCCTCCATGGTTTGCAGCAGATGGTTTATCGGCCCCAGAAGAAGAATGGGCGCCAGCGGTAATAGCCCCCATCCTGACGTACTGCCGCGCGCTGGCTGCGCCCACGCGCGGGCCTCTCGTCATCGTCGTCGCGCTGCCTGCGAACGCGCGTGGGCCTTTCATCATCATCGTCGCGGCCGTGCCTCGCATAAGCGCTCTCGTGCGAGAGCAGCTTGTATTGCGTGTCGATGATCCGGCCGCGCTGGTCGATGCGGAAGCATTCCGTGAGTGCGCCCCGGCGCTGGGCTTCGCCGGATTCGGCATCCACGGACTGGCACGAGAGGTGCCGCTTCGCATCGGGCGATGGCGGAGCAAGCGCGGCCTTCGGCGCGACATGGGCCCACGCCGCCTGCATCACCGGCTCGAAGATCGGGACGGCAACGCCGCCTCCTGTGGAGCCGCCGCCCAGCGTTCGTCGCTTGCCCACAGCGTTGTCGTAGCCAAGCCAGACCGCAACAGTGACATCGTTGGTGAAGCCCACGAACCAGGCATCATTCTCGCTATCTGAGGTACCGGTCTTGCCCGCCACATAGGGAGAGAGATTAGCGATCGAGCGCGCGGTGCCGCGCGCAAGAACGCCCTGCATCATGCTCTTGAGCTGATAGAAGGCCGCGTGATCCACGGACTGGACCGGAAGCGCCGTCTGCTGGTGGCGGTAAATAGCCATGCCGTCGTGCTCGATTGATTCAACGAGGTAGGGGACGGGACGCATTCCTTCCGTTGCAATCGTCGCATAGAACGCGGCAAGATCAACCGGCCGCACCGGCTGGGCGCCCAGGACAAAGGGATAATAAGGCATGCATTCGCGGTAGATCTGCGCCTCCAGCGCGAGATCGCAAAGCCGTTTGAGGCTCGCCTCGGGCTTGCTTTCGATGCCCCCGTCGAGAAGGTGCACCGTCGCGAGGTTGCGTGAGTTCTCGATCGCCCGGCGCAATGTGATCGTGCCGCCGGAGCTCCCGTCATAATTCTTCGGCGACCAGTAATCCTGCTCACGCTTGCCCCCGCCGATCGGGGGTAGTGTGATCTCTTCGTCCTCGACCAGGGTATTGGGCTGCAAGCCCGCGCCGAGCGCAGCGAGATAGCTCAGCGGCTTGATGGCAGAGCCCGGCTGGCGCACCGATTGCGTCGCGCGATTGAGCTGGCTCAGGGGATAGGAGAACCCGCCGGCCATTGCCAGAACGCGGCCGGTCTTGTTCTCCAGCACGACGACTGTGCCTTGCACCGTAGGCCGCACGCGCAGTTCCGCGCGCGCAGATGATTTGCCTTTCGCTTCCGTGACACGCACGAGCACCACATCGTAGAGCGCAAGCTTGCGTTGCGCCGCGCCGTTATCGATCGAGAGTGGGAGGATGCGCCCGTCGGCGAGTCCAATCCGCCAGGCCTGCCCCTTCTTCCCTCCTGGCTTCTCGACGATCACGGCAGAGGTCCAGTGCACGTCGTAGAGCGGCAGCCGCGCTTGCGCGAGCGCCTGCTGCCAGGCTGGCCGCTTATCGCTCACATCTTTTTTTGCCTCAATGCGCTCGACGGCCTTGGCCAGACTCGCCTCCGGCGCGAGAAACTGCACCCGTCCGGTATTGCGCTCATAGCGCCATAGTCCTTCCTGCAGCGCCTCTTCGGCTGCGCGCTGCAGCGGCGGGACGATGGTTGTGCGCACGACATAGGAGTTGGCGGTAATGGTGTCGATGCCGGCAACGGACTTCGCTTCGCGGGCGACCTGATCCACGAAGTGGAATCCGATGTCCCGGTGTGGCCGCTCATAGGGCACCATCGCCGGCAGTGGCGGCAGGCCGCGCCTTTCGGCCGTGATCACGCCGTCCTCGCGCAACCGGCTGAGCACATAGGCGAGCCGCTCCTGGGCACGCCCCGGGTGCCGGTCGGGAGAAAAGAAATTCGGCCCCTTGGTGAGACCGGCCAGCAGCGCCCCTTCCTCCAACGTGAGGTCCTTCGCGCTCTTGCCGAAATAGCCGCGCGCGGCAAGCTCGATGCCCCAGGAGCCGCGTCCGAGAAAAACCGAGTTAAGGTAAAGTTCGAGAATCTCCGCCTTGCGGAGCGTGTGCTCCACGCGCGAGGCGAGGATCATTTCGCGGATCTTGCGCTCATACGAAAGATCCTCTCCCACCAGCAGGTTCTTGACGATCTGCTGGGTGATGGTCGAGCCGCCCTGCGGTCGGCCGGACTGGGCGAGATTACCGATGAAGGCGCGAATGAGGCCGCGCTCGTCAATGCCTTTATGCTCGTAGAAACGCTTGTCCTCGGCGGCGAGGAAGGCTTTCTGCACGGACTGCGGAATATCGGCAAGCGCCACCCAGACGCGGCGCTGGTTTTCCTCGAATACCTCGGCAAACGGTTGGCCGTAGCGGTCGAGCATCGCACTCGCGCCGGGAAGCTTGAGGCCTTTGAGTTTGTTGTGATCGGGAAGATCCGTGAGCGCCTTGTTGTAGACATCGATCACGTCGGCAAGATCGACCGCGGGCGCGCTGACCTTCTCGTTCTTGCAGAACTGCCGGTAAGCGGTCTGCAGGTCGCCGAAATTGATGCCGCGGAACGCTTTGCTCTCGCCCGCGATGGCTTGGGGATCCTGCATCGCGGTTGTAATCAATTCGTCAAGATTGATGTCCTCGATGTCGAAGGCCTTGCGCATATGGCTGCAACCTGCGCGCAAGAGCTGGGCTACCCGGGGTTGATCCGTCAGGCGGTCAAATCGCGTCGCAACCTCGTCCGGCGTGGTCGTGACCTGACTGAGCGCCAGCGCAGTGGCAAACATCTTTACCAGGAGCGTTTCCATGAAGGCCTGCGGCGAGAGGGGGCGGGTGAAGGGTTAACCCTCTGCCAAGCCAGAGGGCCGGAAACTTGTTCCTGTCGACTCACACCATATTTCACGCGTGCTGCCAATCGCAATAGCACAACGCGGCAGGGCATTGGTCGGAACGCGGTCTTAACGCTAATCACTCAATCACTCAATAAAGTCGTTGCTGTAGAGACCTCGTCACGCTCTCGGCGGCTGGCGCAGTAAGTGGCCCGGCGAAGAGGAGCGCGGGTAAAAGCATCGCGAATCCGCACCAGCGCAGAACCGCAACAAGGAGAGTAGCCCGTTGTCCTGATCCCATTCTCGTCCTCATTGACCTCTTCCGGGCGCAGTCCTCGTGTCAGCCGTCCGCAACAACGCTAGAACAATGCGTTTGCCAAGCACAAGGCCGCCTCCGCCCTTGTCGGCACGCTCGATATTGGTGGGGCGCTGTAAACCGGGATAAATTGTGGATCGGACCCAAGTCATCCGTTCTTGCGAAAGTGTAATGATGCCGCTGTTGGAGGTGATTGACCTCGAGAAGACATTTACTCTGGAGGATCGCTCCATCCCTGCGCTCGACCACCTGTCGCTTTCGATCGAGGAATACGAATTCGTTTCCATCCTTGGTCCGTCCGGCTGCGGAAAGAGCACTTTCCTGCACATCGTTGGCGGCTTCGAGCCGGCGACTGGCGGTCTTATCCGGCTCAAAGGCCGCCCGGTCGGAGCACCCGGTCCCGACCGCGGCATGATGTTTCAAGAGCTTTCGCTTTTTCCCTGGCTCACTGCCGCCGAGAATGTCGCCTGGCCGCTCGAAATGAAGGGATTGCCCAAACGCGAACGCCTCGCGAAAGCGAAGGAATATCTCGATCTCGTTCATCTCTCGCGCTTTGCCGACGTTTATCCCGGCCATCTGAGCGGCGGAATGAAGCAGCGAATTGCACTCGCGCGGCTGTTTGCGCTCGATCCCGACATCATGCTGATGGATGAGCCGTTCGGGGCGCTGGATTCCCAGACCCGCGAGTTGTTGCAGGAGGAACTTCAGTCGATCTGGGCGCGGTCGCGCAAAACCGCGCTCTTCGTCACTCACGATATTGACGAGGCGATCTATCTTGCAACGCGTTTGATTGTGTTTACGGCTCGCCCAGGCCGGATCAAGGCTGACATCCGCATTCCTAATCTCGACCGCTCCGGCGACTATCGCAAATCGCAGGAATATCTCTCATTGCGGGTCAAGGTGTGGGACCTCGTGCGCGATGAGGTGCTCAAGGCTCGCGCGATGGAGCTTGGGTAGCCGCAATGCCGTGGCCCCGGTGCTCGCAAAAGATTGCGAACTGGCTCATTCCCGCGGCCGTACTGGCGTTATGGGAGATTCTGGGCAGGGCGGGCCTATTGCCGCGCTATCTCTCGACTCCAACCGCGATCCTGGCAGCTCTGTGGGAGCTTGCCGTTACGGGAGAACTGTTTACGGCGCTCGCGGAAAGCCTCTATCGCGTTGCCGTAGGCTTTGTGCTCGGCGCGGCGGCCGGAATCCTGGTTGGGCTTGCGGCCGGGATAATGCCGCGGGTGCGTCATTTCTTCGATCCATTGGTATCGTTTCTTTATTCCGTTCCAAAGATTGCATTCCTGCCGGTCTTCCTGCTGCTGTTTGGGCTGGGACACGCATCCAAGATTGCGATCATTGCATTCTCCGGATTTTTTCCGGTGTTCATCGCGTCCCGCCATGCCGTTCTGTCGGTGGACCGGCTTTTGATCTGGACGGCCCAGAACATGGGAGCGCCGCGCCGCACGATCTTTTTCCGCGTTCTTATCCCGGCCGCGGCCCCGCAGCTGTTTGCGGGCATCCGCATCGGACTCGCGCACGCCTTCGTGGTGCTGTTTGCAGCCGAGCTGATCGGCTCCAAAGCCGGGCTCGGGACCATCATCTCTTACGGCGAAGAATGGGTCCGTTTCGACCTGATGTTTGCCGGCATTCTTTGCTTCGCGGTGCTGGGCTTTGCCGCCGACCGCATCCTGCTGGCAATCCGGTCGCGCGTTCTCAAGGGCCAGATCATCGGGACCGAGGAGCAGGTGGCCCGATGATTGCGCAGGCCCGCAGCATGATGGGGCGCTGGTATTCCATCCCCCTGCTGCTCGTTATGTGGCAAGCCGCCGTTGCAAGCGGTCTCGTCCAATCTCGTCTCTTACCCGGCGTGGGGGCGGTGTGGAATGTCCTGGTGAGCGAAACAAGCAATGGAGCGCTGATCTATCACGCGAGCGTGACAGTTTCCCGCGCGCTCACCGGTTTCGTTCTGGCTGCGCTCATCGGAATACCATTCGCCGCCGCCATGGCCCGATCGGTCCTCGTGCGTAATCTGTTCGAACCG
>CATPCO010000426.1 GCA_955652925.1 uncultured Xanthobacteraceae bacterium
CGCCGCAACCGCATCCGGCGTGCGCGCAACCTGCCCCGCAAACAGCCCCGCCAGCGTCGCCCCCGGCAGCGCGTGCGACGTCGCGTTCCAATCCCGCAGGATCGTGCGCCGTTCGTGCGCTCCCAGGATGTCAATGCGCCCGACTGGCCAATCCGAGTGGGTGAGCTCAGCTAAAATCCGGAAAAATTTTTGCTGCCGCTCGCCAAGGTCCGAGAGTTCATGGCGCGCGGGGTCAGCATCGAAGTCGACGCGAAGCGCCCCGTCCGATGAGCGCTCGTAAACGACAATGGACATATCCTCGACCGGGCCCAAGGAGAGATTGTGTGCAATGATTGGGGTGCCGGCAAAACTAAAATCGTAACGGAAACGCATTACATTGACGCTGACGCCGAACAGGGTCTGGTTATCAGCGACTTCCCGAAGATCTCGCCGCAATTCTGAAATTTGGTATCGTTGGTGCTGCAACCCTTCTGATATCAGACGACACACTTCAGTAATGAAGCTCGACACCGTCATGCTTGGCCGAAGCTGAACGCGCAGCGGCAGCACGTTCGAGGCCATTCCTGGAATAGATCGAGCCAGCCCAGTGCGCGCTGTGACTGGCAACCCCAACATCAAATCGAGTTTGCCACTTAGCCGATGCAGGAAAATTGCCGCAGCCGCAACAATGAGCTGAGATAAACCGGTTCCGGTTCGGCATGAAATTGACCGCAGATCCTTTGTGATTCCATCAGGCAAAAAAGCACTGTGGCGAAGAAAGCCATTGCAACTTTTCGGAGCACGGTGCCCGAGGCTCTGCGGGGACGGCCGGTCGGAGAGATAGTCCCTCCAATAGTTTCGGTCGCGCGCTAGCTCCCCACTCTCGCGATAAGCGGCATCCTCGGTCAGAAGAGTACGAACTGAACCAACCGGCTCATTCGTTGAGCTTTGATCAGCGCTTAAGCGCGTGTAAACCTCTGCCACTCGGCGGGCAACCAGCCACATGCCGAAGCCGTCCATGACGAGATGATGGTAGCGCGCATACCAAAAGAAATGCTTGGGCGAGGCCTTGAACAGGAAAAAGCTAAACAGCGGATCATGCAGCGGGTCGACTGGCCGTGTGAGATCGGCCATCATCAACCTTTCGGCCGCGCCGCGTGGATCGTCGGCGGCGCTAACATCAACGAACGGCATAGACCAATCAGGCGGGCCGCTTAGGAATTGCCGCGGCCCATCTGGGCCCTCAATGAACTGCAAACTCAGCGTGTCGGTTTCGAAGACGACTTGCCGCAGCGCTTGTCCAAAGAGTAATGGGTCAATCGGTCCATTGATCTCGATGTATTCGGCGATATTGTAGGCAGACTTGGATTGATCAGTCTGGTGCGCAAACCAGATGCCAAGCTGAGCAGATGATAGGCGGAGCGGAGTACTGTCGCGATCGCGTACCCAATCGAACCGCAGTTCGGTACTGCAACCGCGGTCAAGATCGGACGTCGGATTGACGAACCTGTTCACAGCAACCGGACGATGAGGGGGCGGACACGTGCGAACTTGGCTGCAGCTGCGGCGCTTGGAATGGTCATATGGTCATAAAGAGAGGGTCTAGTTTGTCAAGCGCAGCCCCATGGCTGCAAAGCTCCGGCAATCCGACTGAAATGCTGGTACCGGCAGCGGCCATATGATAGGATCGAAAGGCTCGATGCAACGCACGCATTTGTGAATTTTCGTTGACTAGACCTGATCGATGTTGGGCACGGCACAGAGCTGACGGAGAAGGGACACATGGCACAGGAGACGACTGGGACCACCGAAACAAAGGATGGGATCGAAGCAGGGACGGGTTCCGCAACCACCACGCTCACGGAGCCCACTCGTGATGAGCTTGCTTCGCAATTGGTCGACCGTTTCTCGCTATGGTCGGGAGCCGCCGGATTGATTCCCATACCGCTCGTTGATGTGGTCGCGGTCGGGGGCGTCCAGCTTCAAATGTTGCGTCGGCTCTCTGAAATGTACGGCGTTCCCTTCTCTGACAATAGGGGCAAATCCATCCTCGCAAGCTTCGCTGGATCGGTATTCCCGGCCTCAACCGCTACGACCGCTGCAATGGGCTTTGGCAGCCTGGTGAAGGGTCTGCCCGGGCTCGGAACCATAGTGGGCGCACTCACAATGCCGGTGGTCTCTGCGGGCGCAACCTGGGTCATCGGCAAGGTGTTCATCAAGCATTTTGCTTCCGGAGGAACGCTGCTCGATTTCAATCCGCCGGATTATCGTGAGTTCATCAAAATCCAAAAGGAAAAGTACGCGGCGCGCTCGGCCGCGAGAGCCGCTGGTGCTCAACCGGTGAATCCTGCGGCGCAAACCGGTCCAAGCAGCACGCCAAGCACGGCAACATGAGGCGCGCGGTCCGCATGCAGTCGAGCCAGCTCGCTTTTTCTAATCAGCGAAGCAAGGGCATGGTAAATCGGGCACGACCAGCGGGATAGAATGGCGTAAATGGTCACGACAATTTTCATCTTGATTTATCTGGTGTTCTGTCTGCTTGTAGGACTCTGTGGCAGCAGACGGCGACTAGGCTTTTTGGGAACGTTCATATTGTCGGTTTTCATTACTCCGTTGCTGATGGTGATCGTATTACTATTGACTGGACCACCCCGTGGTGCCGAATGGCGCCAGCGCCCGCAGAGCGATTGAGCGCAATCGCGTCCGCTGCGCTCGTGAGAGCGCCATCGCTGTGTAACCGGCGAAACAACTGAATTATTCAGCTGATGTCATTCTTCCAACTCGTTCGCCGCGAGATGCAGGGGTCGCTGGATCGGCTTGTCATTATGGCAGCGCTGGGAGGGGTCAGCACCGCATCGATTCTCGCCGCGATCAATGCTGGAGCGCAGGCCGCAGACAGCGGCAAGCCCAGCCTCTGGGCTGCCACCCTTTTCATCATCGCGCTGGTGCTTTTCATCAAGACCCAGCATTACATTCTCCTCACCGCGACCGCGGAAATCGAATCTATTATTCACAAGGTGCGCGTGCGGATGATGGATCAAGTCCGCCACTCCGAGCTTCTGCCACTGGAGGCCATCGGGCGGGCTGCAATCGTGGCCGCCGTGACAAGGGAAACTTCAACTCTCACGCAAGCCGCCAACTCTCTGGCGTTCGCGGCGCAGGGCGGTATTCTTATTCTTTTTGTCGCAATCTACGTCGCCTACCTATCGCTTCTGGCCTTCGCGCTCAGTGTGCTCATCGTCGGGTTCGCTGCCGCATTATTCCACGCGAGAAATCGTCAGCTTGCCATCGCTAACCGCGAAGCGTCGGAATGGGAGAACCGCCTATTCAACCGCCTGATGGATCTGTTGGACGGCTTCAAGGAAGTGCGACTCAGCAGGGCACGCAGCGAGGACCTGTACAGCGACATTGTCGAAGTCTCCAGAACGGCGGCCAACATCAAGATCCGCACTCAAGCGGAAACTTTCAAGCGAATGGTGCTATTGCAAAGCTCGATGTACGCAATGCTCGGCGCCATCGTTTTCGCTGTTCCCGTGTTCAGCGACAGCTTGGGCGGAGCCTCAATTACGAAGACAGTCACTGCTTTGGTATTCGTGATCGGGGCTTGTTTTGGCCTCGTGCAATCGATACCCATTTTGTCAGCCGCAAATGCCGCATCCGACAACGTTCAGCGGCTGGAGGCGCGGCTGCGTGCAATTGTTGCGCCCATGGAGTTTGAAGTTTCCGAACCGGCCGGGCGGTTCGACCGTATCGAAGTCCGCAATGTCGTGTTTAGCTATCTCGAACGGTCGACCGAGACTGTCTTCAAAGTCGGTCCATTGAACTTCACGCTGCAATCGGGCGAGTTGGTTTTTATTACTGGGGGGAACGGTTCGGGCAAATCGACCTTCATGAAACTGCTCGCAAGCCTGTATAAGCCCGATTCAGGGGAGATCATTTTCGACGGAATTACCGTGACGGATGCGACACGCGAGACCTACCGTCAGCTGTTCAGCGCGGTTTTTGTCGACTATCATCTCTTCCAGCGTCTATATGGAATTCCCCATCCAGACATCGCCGAAGTCAACCGGCTGCTTTCAGAATTTCGCCTGCAGGACAAGACCCGCTTGGCGCATGGCGAATTCGATACCGTCGATCTCTCGACCGGACAACGCAAGCGGCTGGGGTTGATCGTGAGCATGCTGGAGAAGCGCCCAATCTTGCTGCTGGACGAATGGGCGGCCGATCAGGATCCGGACTTCCGGCGCAAATTCTATCACGAGCTATTGCCGGCACTACATCGGGCGGGCGTAACGGTCGTTGCGGTAAGTCATGACGACCGCTATCTCGACGAAATGCACCTTCCGGCGCGCAGGCTGCGAATGGACGAGGGCCGTTTCGTCGAGCGAATGATCGTGGAGAACGCCTGATGAAACCTTACCTTATCCCGGCCGAGGGCCCCCCCCCTGTAAGCCGCCCGCGGCATGCCTGGTGGCGCTTTGTCGAGCGACGCCTGCCGGTCGCAATCATCTATCTTATGGTCATGACGCTGGTCGCCGTCATTCTTGCTCCGCACGTCCTGGTCACCGTCCAAAGCGGCTATGTCGGTGTTCTGTGGAAGCGGTTTGGCGGCGGAACCGTCCTTGACCCACGCCAGCTGAAGAACGAAGGCCTGCGTTTTATCTGGCCGTGGAACAAGCTGTTTCTTTATGACCTGAGACTGCAGTCGACAACCCAGACCTATAACGCAATTTCGAAGGACGGCATCAGCTTGAGTGCGTCCATCAACATACGGTTTCGACTGAAGCGCGACTCCGTCCCCCAACTGCATCAAACGATCGGCCCAGACTACGTCGAAGCGCTCGTGGGTCCTGAAATCGGGAATAGAATGCGCGAAGTGATTGCAGAATATACGGCAGAGGATGTGTATTCGACAAAGCGCGAGGAGATCCAGGAAAAGATCCGCAGACGCGCCGAGGCCATGCTGGGCGAGAAGATGATGGAGCACGGGGAGACTGAGGACTACGCCCCTTACCGCATTCCACTCTACGCCATGCTCAACCTGATCGATACGCTCATCTTGGGCATCGAACTGCCAAGCGCGGTGGTCACGGCCATAAATCGCAAAATCGAGCAATATTACATTTCAGAAGAGTACAAATTTCGGGTGGCACGCGAGATAAGGGAATCGGAACGCAAGAAGATCGAGGCAGAAGGAATTCGCGAATTCCAGCAAATTGTCAGTCAGGGCATTTCTGACTCGTACCTGCGTTGGCGCGGAATCGAAGCCACAGTCCTGCTCGCGCAGTCCCCGAATTCCAAGATCGTCATCGTGGGCAGCGGCAAGGATGGACTTCCAATTATCCTTGGCAATGTGGATACGCCGCAAACAGCCGCGGCAGCTCCGGGCGGAAACGGGGACACGAATTCCAAGGAGAAGACCGCGACTGCTCCCACCGCTTCAGACAAATCGTCTGACGCCACGTCATCGGGCGCGTCCGGGTATCGTCAGGCGGCAGAGGCGCCGCAAGCCCCGCAATACTCGCTGCCAATTCTGTCAGATATTGAGGCGATGATCACTAAAGCTCTCGATAAGCTGCGCCCGACGAGTTCGGAGACAAGCCCGTCCTCGGCGGACGCTCAAAAACGGGCCGCAGACCAGCAACGCTGAGGGCTGTATAGTCCAGCATCGGTTCAGCCCCGAATTTGATCCAGCACCGCAGTCGCGGCCCGCTGAATTCGGTTGCGCAATGTCGCGTCTTGCGACGGCAATTGAACGCCGTCCATGTAATAGACTGGTATGTCCACGTGTTCGGGCCCCGCAGCAACCTTCGTAATTCTGTGTGCCGGAGGGTCGACCTTTGCGGCCGTGAACACCGTGCCCGATACCGCGTAGAATTTGCCCGATGCATTGGCTGTCCGGCGGATTTCCGCCGCGACCTCAACTGCATCCCCGGCCGCAATGATCAATTCCGCCGACTGTCCGATCTTGCTCAACGCGACGCGACCGGCATGGATACTTATCGCAATTTCCGCTCGGCATCCCCATTCCTGGCCTAGTCGCTCATTAAGCTCACGCAAGGATTGCTCGATTTCGGCCGTCGCCGACAGTGCCGATCGGCAGGCGCGAGCAAGATCCCCGGACAGGCCGAAGATGGCGAAAATGCTTTCGTGCTCGACATAGCAGATCGTCCCACCCGCGCTCCTGATGGCGCGGCAGGCACTTTCGGCATAGCGTTTGAATGCAAATAAGACGTCGTGCGCCATGTGATCCCGAGCGAGCACCTTGCTATTGGTAAAATCGCAAAACAGCAGCACGACTTCCCGTTCGCTTTCCAGAGCGGGTGGTTGCGCCCGATAGACGGGACGCTCCGAAAGAACGAGGGGCGATACTGCAATGTCTCCGGTCGGTCGCAGCTGACATGCGAGGCGCACATCCGGGTCGGCCATTATCCGCTGCAACGTGGCACGCTCCTCCGGACCCGGCTCGGGGCAGAAAGCGGCGCCTCTGAGAATCCGGACCCGACAGGTCGAGCATCTGGCGCGGCCCCCGCAGCTTGAGGCATGCGCGATATGAAAGGCGCGGCTTGCCTCAAGCACCGACCACCCGCGCGGCACCTTAATTTTCCGGTTCGGGTAGGAAATGGCGATCAGCCCGCGGCGGCGCCGTTCAACAATAATCCGGGCTCCGCGTGCGGCGAACGTGCCAACGACAAGAGCGGCATAACCCCAAAGCAGCCGGTCGAGCCAGCGCTGCATGGTTTGCTGCCTGGCGATCCCTTCGGGGCCAAGCGGATCATAAAGCTCGGCCTTCGCCGCAGCGGGGAGCCGATCAAGGTCCCTGCCCATGGTGATGAACCCGAGCGCGGAAAGAACCGGCAACAGCAAAGCAAAAGCGAAAAGCGGCAAGTGCAAATGGCGCCACCACGGGCGGTGGCGGAATACGAAATTCAGGCCGAGGCAGCCATGCAGCCAGCCTGGCGCAAGCAGACCGATTTGCCGCCACTCAGAGTTTGACGCCCACAATTCGGAAACGATTCTTCCATAAGTGGGGGAGGCTCCTAGCAACTCGAACTCGAGCCGGGTTGCGGCAAGATGGCCCATCAGCAATACCGGCAACCAAAGTCCAAGGCCTATGCGCAGCAGTTCGAGTGGAGGGAGCCGAAAGGTCCGGCGTTCGTAGATCGCCCAGAACGCAAGCACAAAATGAATCGCGAATGCGCTGTAGAGCAGGATGGTGCCCTCGCGGCTTGACCAAAACTGCGCGGTCACAACCAGTCCGTATTCGGCCGCGCGCAGCGAGAGCAGTCCAATCGCATGGTTGGAAAGGTGCATGGCCAAGTAGGTCAGCATCACAATACCCGATGCGAGCCTCAGGTCTCGCCGGCTCAGGCGGGAGACTCTCCGAATCAGGGCTATGACCTGATGCTCTAGTTGGAGCCGCGCGGACTCCGCGGCAGCGCGAAAATCAGCCGTGGCTACCCTCCATTCCTCGCCTTTCGCCCCAATCGATAGCACTCAGAGTAACCGGTCCAAGTGCCCGACCGCTAGTGAGAGTCGGATTAATGCAGACCACGTGGCGAGAAATAAAAGACCGCACTGGCACAGCCTTTTTTGGACAGAGATAGGCAGTTTTGCAATTAGCCGGTAATATGGAATGCGTGATTGATTCGTTGCGTCCCAACACTGCCCTCGGCGACCGCTGGGTAGCCTCAACAGAGTCCGGCAGATGACGAAGACGATCATCACGGTGGCAACCATGAAAGGCGGCAGCGGCAAGAGTACGCTCGCCAGTTGCCTCGCGGTTCATTGGCATCTCAAGGCTCGCCAGCCCATCATTATCGATGCGGACCCGCAGCGCTCTATTGCCCGGCTCTCGGCACGCGAGCGAAAGCTTGGCGGCGTACGCGTCATCGAGGATGCCGGCGGGGAAAGCTGGAAGACAGCATATCAGGTTGCTGAACAGTCAGGCCTGGTGATCATCGACACGCCCGGTTTTCGGTCAGAGGCAACCCTTGCCTGCATTGCAGCAAGCGATTTTGTCCTCGTGCCGGTCAAACCCTCTCCCTTTGACATCGATCGCATGCTCGACACCCTCAATCTCCTGATCAACGGCGCCAAAGGAGGTCGACGGCCGGAATTTCGTTGCCTGCTGACCCAAACTACCCGCGAGGCGGTTATTGCCAAGCATATCCGCGCGGAACTCGCCGAGGCTGGCTTTCCTGTTCTCAAGAGCGAAATGGCAAATCGTGTCATCTACGCGGAGGCAGCGCTGTGGGGGGCAACGCCAACCCTGATTGAACCCAGAGGACCAGCCGCACGCGATATCGCCGCAATCGCCGACGAGATCGAATCGGTGCTCGAAGGAGCGCTGGAGACGAAACGAGTGGCATCCGCATGAACAAGAAAAAACTTCCTAAGGCCATCGTACAAACAACTGACGGGTTTTCTCCCGCAGGTTCCGCGGGCGCCGACAATGAGCCTCAGGCCACGCCCGTGATGGCTGCGGGCAACCCCGGCTATGAGACCGTCTCGCAGAAGGTTCAAGGAACGAGCAACGTTGTCCCTATTACTCCCGGTGCCCAACGCAGTTCCGTACGGGTGCCGGCGGTCCCGAGTAGCCCCGCCATACCCTTCGTTAGCACGGAGAACCGAGAACGCCGAACGAAGGCGCTCACCATTGTCAATCGGCACGCGGCTTATGCAGCAGCGGGCGGATTCATTCCGTTGCCGCTTGTGAACTTCGCGGGGGTGACGGCCGTCATCGTGCGGATGGTAAAAGTGCTCAGCCGGCATTACGGAGTGCCATTCCAGCGCGATCGGGCGCGAGCCATCGTGATCGGACTTGTTGGAGGGGCCATTCCCAGCGGCGCCGCCACCGTTACGAGTTCAGCGCTTCTCTATGTGCTGCCGCCGAGTGTGTTGATGGCCGCCACGGTGTCGTCGTTTGCCGCGGCTGCGTTCACTCACAGCGTCGGCCGAATTTTTATTGAGCATTTTGAAAGCGGAGCAACCCTGGACGAGTTTCCTGCGGCTGAGACCCGTTAACGGGTCGCGCTTTCATATTCTCCTGATGAATCAGCGCCGCTGGGCAGCGCGGAAACGGGCTCGGACCGGTTACCATCAGAACCGGTCGCATCGACAAACTGTCAATTTTGTCGGATACAATTGAGAAGGGACAGGTGCGAGGCGCGATTGCCTGCGTCGGCGCATGTGCCTAGTCCCAATGGAAGCGATCAAATCAGGAACCCTCCGATGACCCAAGGGCCCAATGTCACACGGCGCGAAACGCTAGCCCTGGGCGCGGCAGCAGTGGTAGCGCCCGTTTTCAGCAAGTCTGCCGAGGCAATAGAGAATGGTGAGCGCCACG
This sequence comes from uncultured Xanthobacteraceae bacterium, assembly GCA_955652925.1. Taxonomy (GTDB): domain Bacteria; phylum Pseudomonadota; class Alphaproteobacteria; order Rhizobiales; family Xanthobacteraceae; genus VAZQ01. Next base: position 9,329 of record CATPCO010000426.1, read on the forward strand.
GGCTCTCGGTCTTCGGAGATCTCAAGTATCCACCCGATTTCAAGCATCTCGACTATGTCGATGTGAACGCTCCGAAAGGTGGTCTATTTTCACATGTCGCACCGACGCGGATCTTCAATCAGAACCTTCTGACCTTTAATTCCCTTAACAGTTACATCCTGAAGGGTGATGCGGCGCAGGGGATGGAGTTGACCTTCGCGAGCCTAATGAAGCGCGCGGAGGATGAGCCGGATGCGCTCTACGGACTCGCCGCGCGCGCGGTGCAAGTATCCGCGGATGGGCTCACGTACCGCTTTCTGCTGCGCCCCGGCATCAAATTTCACGACGGCAGCCCCATCTCCGGGCATGACGTCGCCTTCTCGCTCACGGTCCTTAAGGAAAAGGGGCATCCAATCGTGCGGCAGCTTCTCCACGACCTGGCGGGCGTGCAGGCGCCGGATAATGGGACCGTGGTTGTGAGCTTTGCGCCGTCGCGAGCCCGTGACCTGCCGCTGTTCTTATCATGGCTTCCGATCTTTTCGCGGACCTACTACGGCGAACGCCCGTTCGAAGAGACCACGCTGGAAGCTCCGCTCGGGTCGGGGCCATACAAGGTCGGGAAGTTCGAGCCGGGACGATACATCGAATACGAGCGCGTCAAGGACTGGTGGGGGGCGGATTTACCGGTTGCGCGCGGGTTAAACAATTTCGACGTGATCCGGTACGAATATTATCGCGACCGCGAGGTCGCCTTCGAAGGTTTCACCAGCAAGAGCTATTTGTTTCGCGAGGAATTGGTCTCGCGCGTCTGGGCCACGCGCTATGACTTTCCCGCCGTCCGGGACGGCCGCGTCAAGCGCGACGTCATTCCCGATCATACCCCGTCTGCTGCACAAGGATGGTTCTTCAATACCCGACGGGAGAAATTCAGGGACAAGCGCGTACGTGAAGCATTCATTGATGCCTTCGATTTCGAATGGACTAATGCAAACATCATGTATAGCGCCTATCAAAGGACCCATTCCGTTTTCCAGAATTCCGACATGATGGCAGTGGGGAAGCCGGGGCCGGACGAACTCGCATTGCTGGAGCCGTTCCGGGGGAAGGTCGCGGACGAGGTCTTCGGTGAACCCTTCGTGCCGCCCGTTTCCGATGGATCGGGTCAAGATCGTGCGTTGCTGCGCAAAGCCAGCGCGCTTCTGCATGATGCTGGCTGCATGGTGAAAGATGGCAAGCGCACGATGCCAAGCGGGGAGCCGATCACCGTCGAATTCCTGGCCGACGATAATATTTCCCAGCCGCATCACATGGCGTTCATCAAAAACCTGGGCACCTTGGGAATTGACGCCAATTTGCGCATCGTCGATCCCGCGCAGTACCGCAAACGCGTGGACGATTTCGACTTCGATATCGTGGTACAGAGGTTCGGATTTTCGAATACACCGGGGGAGTCCTTGCGGACCTTTTTTTCCGCTCAGGCCGCAGCCATGCGGGGCTCACAAAACGTCGGCGGTATTTCCGATCCCGTAGTTGACACGCTCATCGAGCGTGTCGTCGCCGCCGACACCCGAACCGGCCTAGTCGCGGCCTGCAAAGCGCTCGATCGGGTTATCCGCAGCGGGCGTTATTGGGTGCCGCACTGGTACAAGCCCTCGCATTGGCTCGCTTACTGGGATGTCTTCGGCCGCCCGCCCAATCAACCGCGCTATGCGCGCGCGATCCCGGACACGTGGTGGTATGATCGCGAGAGGGCGGAAAAGCTGGGGCTCTGATGTGACCACCCATCACCGGAACAATTGACGAATCCGGGTCCAGTTCGGCGCGGGTGATTCTTCAATGTTCGATTGTGAGTCGGACCCGCTTGGCGCGTCCGGGCCAGGCCCCGGATCATCGGGTGCATGCATCAGCGGGATGATCGCGGGCGGAATCTGAATAGGACTGCCGGTGCGGGATCGCCACCCGGTGCGTTCCCCTGGCAAGGAAACCGCAGCTTGCGGCTCAACGATCTCACTTGCCGGGGAGCTTTCCGCCGGCTTTCCAGGCTGCTCTTTCCTTAATTGGACGATATCCTGGGATGGCTGCGCCGGGGGCTCGCGCTGATCGAGAACGTCTGCGTGTTCGGACTCGATCACGGCCGTCCCGTGGTCATCACCCGCGAGCGGGTCCTTCCATTCGAAGGCATCGAGCCGCCCGCTAACAGGAGAGACAGGCAACCAGCGCTCAGAGACGAATCCGTCCGCGGTCCATGCCGGATCGCGCCGGGCATGAAGTCCGCGTTTCATCCATTCGCGGGCTCTCCCCTCGTCGGCGTGCTGGGCTTGTTCAAGCTCAGCCATCAGTGCTGCAACACGTTTGGTCGGTACGACGGCCAATGGCGCGAGCGCCTCACGGGCAATCACAAACTCCTGCGCGTCGAGAGCTGCGCGCGCGACCGCAAGCGCGGCCTCCACATTGCCCGGAGATAACGCCGCAAGGGCCTGGATGCGACGCAGCCGCTCGCGCGCGGAACCTCCTGGCCGTAGATGCGCATAAACATCGGCGAGATCGGGATGCGGATTTGCCCCCCATGCCGCTGTAATGATCCGTGCGGCTTTGCGCTGCTCGCCGGCTTCGGCAAGGAACCGGCCGGCGAGGACGGCGGCCGGAACGAGGGACGGGGCAAGCTTCGCCGCTTCCAGAGCAAGCTCCTTGGCCCGATCCCGATCTGAATCTTCGATGGCAAGCGCCTGGGCTGTCAGCAGTACAGCACGCTGGCGGCGAAAAGTGGCCTTATCGATGAGGCCGCTCTCCATGTTTCGCTGAAGTCGCTTGAGTGCCCCGTCCCAATCCCCCATCGCGCAGCGGAACTCGAGCACTGCCGTTCCGGCCCATGTGGGGACGGAGGCGTGCTCGGCGGCCTGCTCGGCATAGAAAAGGGCCGCGGTGGGATCGCTGCGCCTTCTGGCCTCAATGAATAATCCGTGCAACCCGAGAAGTCGGGTGTCGTTGCGGGAAGCCATCAGCTCGAAATTGCGTGCTGCGTCCTCTCGATCCGCCGTGAGCTGTGCGGTTTGTGCGCGCAATAGCAGAGTAAGCGGCTCGTCCGGCGCGAGGCGGCTTGCTTCCTCAGCAAATCTACGCGCGGCAATAACATTTCCCGAACCGACAGCAATTAATCCCTGGGATAACGCGAGATATCCGCGCGTACCGCGACGAGCGCGCAGGGAATCCCGGACTGACCGAGGGAAGGCCATGACGGCACGGACCAAGGACCACAACATGGTTGCCAGTACCGCGATCAACATTACCGCGAGGAGGAGCACCATGACCGAGGTCTCGACACGCCGGCCGAGCCAAACAATCACTACGTCGCCCGGGCGATCGGCCAACCAGACGCAGCCAGCCGCCAGCGCTGCCACCACCAGGAGATAAACCAGCACTCGGATCATCGTGCTGCCTCGGCGCGCGCCGCCCAAATATTGCCAGCCGTCACCGGCTCAGACCTGCGAGTGATTGCGCGACCAGCTGTTGGCCTGCTTCGAGAGCAGCAGAGCGGCGCTGCGCACTTTCGATCCAGGCGTCCGCCGGAGCTCGCATAGCAGGCGGAAGCTTCGCTAACTCGGTTAGTGCTGCGGAAAGATCGGCTTTCGAAGCGTCGATCTCGATCCGGCTCACAATTGCTCCGGGATCATCGCCCGCCAGCCCATTTAAGGAACGAATACGCACAAGCTTCTCGGCATTGGCCTGAAGCTTCTCCAGAAAACCACCTGCAGGCGCCGGCACGCCGGCGGTGCGCCGAAGGGCAGGAATGAGCGTCGAAAGCTCCTGGGCGAGGGCCGCGGCGGTAGGAATTCCCGATCCCGCAAAGGATTCAACGGCGGTGAGCTGCTTGGGATCGGTGACGAAGGTCTTTACGGCAGCGAGCTCCGTCACGAAGGGTTTGCCGCGATCGAGCGCCGCGTTGAGGGCTGCTGCTGCAATGGCAAACCGGCCGACGGGGTCATGGCCCTGTGCATCGGCTCGTTTGGCAAGCTCGGTCTCAATCCCCTTTTCCGCACGCTCAAGCGATGCGATGCGATTCGTTAGCGCCTGCACGGCGGCCGGATCCGCACCCGCTGCCTTGAGTTTCTGCTCCAGCTGAGCAAGAGCGGCGGAGGCGGCGTCCGCGCGCTGGAGCGCGTCCCGAGCAGCGGTCGCAGCCTCATCACTGCGTCGCGCCGTTATGCCGACGCTTTCCTGCAGTGCTTTGACTTCACCCTCGAGGTTGGAAATTCGGTTTGCCGAATCGGGGTCGCCTCCCGATTGCCGCAACGTCGCGATCGCAGCTTCGAGCTTGCCAATGCGCGCTGCAAGATCATCAAGTGTTTTCGTATCGCCCGCGCCGGGGCGGGGACTCCCGGACCGCTCCTGGAGTTGTTGCTCTACCTGCGCGAGCCGCGCAGCCAGATTGCTGTCCGGGGTACCACGGGTCAGAAACAAACCTGCCAGAACAATCCCCCCGACGATGGCCCCACCTACGGCGCCTGCGCCAATTGCCAGCCACGGGATAGGCCGGGCACGAATGGGAGTGTCGCTTTTGGATTCCGGTGACGACCCCTGCCTCGGTTCGGAGGATAGATCAGCCTCGCCGGCTTCCGGTTCATGGGGCGGCCCGCCCGCCGCATCGGCTCCGGCAGCGCCCTCGATCTCGGTTGCGGTGAGGTCGATTGTCGGCGCTTTGCGCTTACTCGCGTCGCGCGCCGTTTGTTCGGGAGCTTGCTCGCTCATCGCGATTCCTTAGCCGAGGGGGTATGCGGTATTGGCGTGGCCGGAGTCTCTCGCCAGTTAAATCCCAATGGTGATCACCACAAATGCTCACTCGGTTAATGCAAGGGACTCTATGCGGAATTCAAGAGCTCGATCAGGGCCGCCTCGTTCGGCCGTGGGGCAATCTGTATTCCAACCGCACCCGCAGCTGCAAGCGGCCCGGCGACCTGGTGTGAGAGACAATAGTGCGATGGCTCCAGCGCCCGATTGGTGATGCCTGCAGCACCAGCACCATGGATATAGGCCTCAGCGCTCCGCCGGGAAAAATGCAGCACCCCATCAATTTGCCGCTGAGACAGCGCTGAGATTAACTCAGCAGGAAAGGATTGCGTTTTTGCCATGCGATAAACCACGGCCGTGACCACCTTGGCCCCAGAGCGGGCAAGCTCTAGTTCGCCGGTGCGATCTTCGCCTGCGAGATAAAGAATTGGTGGATCATCCGGACCAAACCGCGTGCTGACCAATTTCGCGAGATCGTCCTTGTCCCCGTTTGCACATTGGACGTCGGAAAACCCGGCTTTGTGGGCAGCTGCGGTCGTATGCGGTCCGACCGTAAACACGGGCAGGAGAGTGAGTTTGCCGCGTTGCGCGTGCGCTTGAACGGCGCGCGCAGCATTGGCGCTTGTCAGTACGACCGCGGCGTAATCCTGGTCGGGCCACACGGCGGGGACGATCTCCATCCGCAGCAGAGGAGTGAGCAACACGCTGTGTCCGCGCAGGCGCAGAGCGTCCGCTGTGCGCGCGCCGTCAGCATCGGGCCGGGTGACAAGGAGCCGCATGGTTCAGGAATGAGCAAAGAAGTCGCCGCCCGCTTGCGCCTTGAGCTCGCGTCCGGCTTGCGCGCCAAGAAGAACAGCATCATCCCGAGGGCCTTCACGTTCCACACGCAATTGCCGGCTGCCATCGGGCTTTGCAATCAACCCCTGAAAATGCAGCCGATCGTCAGCAACAACTGCATAGCCCGCGATGGGGGTGCGGCAGGAGCCGTCAAGCACGGCCAGGAAGGCGCGCTCGGCCGTCAGGGCTTGCGCGGACATCGTATTGTTCAGCGGGGCTATCAGCGGCAGCACGCGGGTGTCATCCGCGCGAGCCACGACTGCAAGGCAACCCTGCCCGACGGCGGGCAGGAATTCGTCGATGGCCAACACCGCAGTAGCCTTCTCCACCAACCCCAATCGCCTTAGTCCGGCAAGAGCAAGCAACGTGGCATCCACCACGCCTTCTTCGAGTTTGCGCAACCGCGTCTCGACATTGCCGCGAAAGTTGACCACCGTAAGATCGGGCCGCAACCGCTTGAGCAGTGCTTGGCGGCGCAAGGATGCGGTACCGACGATCGCTCCAGAGCGCAAATCGCGCAGAGCTTTAGCGGTCAGACTGATAAAGACGTCGCGTGCATCTTCGCGCGGCGGCACCGCTGCGATCGCAAGTCCGGGAGGCAACGTGGTCGGCAGGTCCTTGGCCGAATGGACCCCGAGATCGATGAGCCCTGCGAGGAGCGCGTCATCGATCTCCTTGGTGAACAGCCCTTTTCCACCCGCTTCCGCAAGTGGGCGGTCGCGGATCGCGTCCCCCGTCGTACGGATCACGTCGAGCTTGATCCGATCCGCGGAGATTGCGTGAATAGCCGCCAGGCGCCCACGGATCTCATTCGCCTGCGCGAGCGCGAGCGGACTACCGCGAGTCCCAATACGCAAAAGCACGCCCGAGGCGTGGGCTTGACCAGGTGCTACGGATTGCAGCCTGTGACCTCACAATGCTACCCCCCTCCCGACCGGACACGATAACCCGGACCGCGCGCGAGAGAAATACCGCGTTCATGGCGGACGTCATAACGTCTTCCAGCCTTTCGTCGAAGCCTGCGCAGTGCTCGATCTCGCGATGTGAATGATGGGGCAGCAATGCTTGTGCTCGGCATCGAGACGACGTGCGATGAGACCGCGGCAGCTGTCGTCGATCGTGATCATCTTTGTCGGCCAGCGCGAATCTGCATGGCCTTCACGAAAGCCGTTTTTGATCGCGCCCTGATGGAAAAGGGAAGGCGCGTCAACTCTCTTCATCGGCGGCTACCTCGTGATATTCGCTCTCTTGCCGTCACTTTTCATTACGTACGCCGAAGGCGCGAGTGTGCGCTCCGTTCCCGGCAATGTCTTGGGGGGACCGCTTGTGGGCATCGCGTCCTATTGCTTGTACACTCTCCTGCTAATCATAGGTGCGGGAACTGCCGAGGGTTTCTTCGGCATGTCTCGCGACGGGAGTTGAGGGGTAACGGGAGTGATGTCCGCATCGGGGTTCATTACGGTTCACGGTTAGAATTTCGATGACCGAAGGAGGTCGCGGCGGCTTCTCGTAGACGCCAGTGGCATTGCTGCCGGATGGCGCGGCTGTCCATGTATTTCTTGATCCCATTGTAATTCCTGCGTTAATATGGACTCGGGTCGCGGCACGCGTGAGCACGGCGTGATCCATGGCGCCGCAGCGCGATCCTCCTCTTTCCTGGGAGGCACCAACATGACGCATGTCCATGCTTTCACGGGGGCGGGGTCGACCCCCGGTCCGCTGGTGATCCGCACCATCGGCGTGATGGATCTCAAGGACGCGCTGGCACGCGGAATGTCCGATTTCTCGGCCATGCCCACCCACGCGGTGTTTCTCTGCCTGATCTATCCGATCGTC
>CATPCO010000427.1 GCA_955652925.1 uncultured Xanthobacteraceae bacterium
AGCTACGAAGACTTGATCTCGCAAGCAAGCGCCGAGACGCCCGCGATGTCGGCGGTCGCTCACGATCTTGCTTACCTCATGTACACCAGCGGCACGACCGGGGGACCAAAGGGCGTCATGGTCAGCCACGCCGCAATGGTCGAAGCGACCAGAATGCTCTCCCATGAGAGCGGGATCGCGGCCACCGACAAGGCGCTCATCGTGATGCCGCTCTTTCATCTCGGCGGCAAGATCGAGCAGATGAATTTCAACCTCATGGGCGCAGCGGTGGTGCTCAAGGCGGCGTTTGACCCGGAAGACATCCTTGCGACCATCGAGAAGGAGCATGTCACCGCGGCTCACTTCGCGCCTTTGATGATCCAGCGGATGCTCGATGTGCTCGAGACGAAGCCCTATGACGTGAGCACGCTGCGCCTGGTGCACTACGCCTCTGCGCCCATGCCGGAGCCCTTGCTTCGCCGCGCGCTCGAGCGGATGGGGCCGATCTTTGCCCAGGTCTACGGCATGACCGAATGCATCGCCGCGACCATTCTCAAGCCGCATCAGCATGTGCTGGCGGATTCACAAGATGTGCGTCGTCTGCGTTCGGCAGGTCAGCCGTTGCTCGGCAACGAAATCAGGATTGCTCGCGACGATGGCACAGTGTGCAAAGCCGGAGAGATCGGAGAGATCGTGATCCGGTCGCCGACCTGCATGGCCGGCTACTGGAATAAGAAGGAGCTGACCGGACAAGTCCTGCGCGACGGATGGATCCATACCGGCGATCTGGGCTTTATGGACGAGAGCGATTTCGTCTATGTCGCCGACCGCAAGAAGGACATGATCATCTCGGGCGGCGAGAACATCTATTCGTGGGAGGTCGAGGAGGCGCTGCGCAGTCATCCCGGCGTTGCCGAGGTAGCGGTGATCGCCGTGCCGGACGCGGCCTGGGGAGAATCGGTCAAGGCATGCGTCGAGATGCGGCCGGGGTTCGCAGCGACGCAATCCGAGCTGATCGAGCACGCGCGCGCGAAGATCGCAAGCTACAAGAAGCCGCGCAGCGTCGATTTCGTCCAGAGCCTGCCGCGTCTGTTCAACGGAAAAATCGACAAGAAGGCCTTGCGCGAGCCTTATTGGCGCGGGCGCGACCGGCAGGTCTCCTGAACGGCATTCGCCTTCCGGCACGCCAGGGGCGTCCCCTGAAACTTACCTCACCGGCGCCCTACGGGGCACCCGCCAACAGCGTCGGGGGACCTCAGAGGCTATTCTCGCCGCGGGGGAAGGATGGGACGGATTAACGGGCGCAGATCAGGCATAGCCGACGATTATATTTGATGTCCAGTCACCGACGACCTTCCCGTTTTTCAGTAGCTTTGTCATTTCCTGCCGCATGCGGTCAAAGACGGCGTTCTGCACTTCTTGCGGAAGTTCGGCAACACCAGGAGCGACCGGCGTTCCAGCAAACGCCTGTACGGCCTGTTCCACTCCAGCTTCCAGCACCATAGGGAGCGAGCGCGTCAACAGACGAATGTCGCGAAACCCGGCCTCCTCGGCCACAGACTTGAGGGCTGATCCGCTTGGCCAGCTGAACGGGGCCATGATCAAATCAGCGAGCTGTGCAGGTACGGTGGCTCGAAGTGCTGCATGATAAGCCGCGTAGATTTGATTGCGTTCGATTTCCACCCACACGGCGATGCCCACGCGGCCGCCTGGCTTCAAAACTCGCCGCATTTCTCTTAGCGCGCCAATACGGTCAGGAAAGAACTGCAGACCCTGCTGACACAGCACGACATCGAATGCTGCCGATGGACTCGGAAGCGGTGTGGCAGGAGAGAGCTGATAGTCAATTTCAGCTGATTCCGGTAGTAGCGCCTTGGCTTTTGCAATATCCAACATCGGCTGCGCGATATCGGTTGCGAGCACACGCCCCCGGACTCCAACGCGCACGGCGGCAAGCCGAGCAACTGTGCCAGGCCCAGCAGCAACATCCAGCACAAACTCGCCCGCTCGAGGCTCGACTGCGTCCAGCAATAACATTGCCCAAGGTTCGAAAACCCTTGGTACAAGAAATTTCTCGTATGCCCTGGGTACGGAGGGAATATTAAACTGGAACTGGGTTGCATCCGGCATCGGCCAACCTCTGGCTTACAGGTCGACCCCTGAATATGCCTCAATTGAACCATTTCCGACAGGGCGAGGGCGAAGCGTAGGTGCACAAAGCGCTGAGGCAAATGTTCAGGATCTGACTGGATGCCTACCGCGAGGCGGGCGGACAGTTCTGGAGACATTGTGATGGCAGGAGAACTTAACCGGAAACCTATCCATTCGGCCTGTAAGCGGTGCTTCCCGTGTTTGCGCGCGCTACATGCCGAGATAGGCTTGGCGCACCCGGTCATCCGCAAGGAGTGCCTCACCGTGGCCGGAGAGCGTGACGCGGCCGTTTTCCAGCACATAAGCCGCATTCGCCAGCTTGAGCGACACGGCGACGTTCTGTTCGACCAGGACGCAGGTCAGTCCCTCGCGGTTGAGATCGCGGATGGTGCGCAGGACATGCTGCACGATGGCGGGGGCAAGTCCGAGCGAGGGCTCATCGAACATCACGAGATCGGGCGCTCCCATGAGACAACGCCCGATCGCAAGCATCTGCTGCTCGCCCCCCGATAGTGTCCCCGCCGCCTGCCCCGAGCGCTCGGCAAGCACAGGAAAGAGGGCAAACACACGTTCAAGATTCCTTGTTCTGCTCGCGCGCGCGCGCGCAAGCATGGCGCCGACCTCGAGGTTCTCGGCAACCGAGAGTGTTGGGAAAATTTGGCGGCCTTCCGCCACCTGGCCAATGCCCAGGTTGCACACGCGATGGCTCTCCCAGCCCGTGATGTCGATATCGCGGAACATGATGCGGCCGCGCGCGGGAGCAAGCATGCCCGCGATGGTGCGAATGAGCGAAGTCTTGCCCGCGCCGTTCGCACCAACAATGGCAACGATGGTCCCCGCGCGGATTTCGATCGACACATCGGCAAGCGCCTGCGCGTCACCATAGAAGAGGTCGAGGTTCTCGACCCGCAGCATCAAAGCGCCTCGGAGCCCAGATAGGATTGCACAACGGCAGGCTCGCGCACGACCGCCTCGGGTGCGCCTTGCGCAATGGATGCCCCGTGGTGCAGCACCAGCACACGCGTGGCAAGCGCCATGACCGCGCGCATCACGTGCTCGATGAGCAGAATGGTCAACCCACTTTCACGATTGATCGCTCTGAGGATCGCAACCATCCGGTCGGTCTCCGCCGGCCGCAAGCCGGCCATGACCTCGTCGAGCAGCAGGAACTTCGGCTCGGTCGCGAGCGCGCGCGCCATTTCCAGGCGCTTGCGGTCGGGGAGCGTCAATGCCGATGCGATCTGCCGGCGCTTATCGAAAAGATCAAGTGTTCGCAATACGGCGTGGGCACGCTCGCGTGCGTGGGCAACATCGCGCCGCTGCAACATCGCCCCGACGATGACGTTGTCCTCGACGGTAAGCGCCGCAAACGGGCGTACCAGCTGAAATGTCCGGGCAAGTCCGCGCCGGCATACCCGATCGGGGGCAAGCCCATCGATGCGCCGGCCATCGAACATGATCGTGCCAGCATCCGGCGGGAAGACTCCAGCGATCAGGTTGAACAGGGTGGTCTTGCCCGCCCCGTTCGGGCCAATGACCGCGAATATCGATCCCTTCGCCACGCTGAAGGTCAC
>CATPCO010000428.1 GCA_955652925.1 uncultured Xanthobacteraceae bacterium
GCCGGGCGACACCATCACCGTGATCGAGCGCTGGTTTTAACTAATAAATCACGACGCTGCGAATGGATTTGCCTTCGTGCATGAGGTCGAAGGCCTTGTTGATGTCGGCAAGCGGCATGGTGTGCGTGATCATGGGATCGATCTCGATCTTGCCGTCCATGTACCAGTCGACGATTTTTGGAACATCCGTGCGCCCGCGCGCCCCGCCAAAGGCGCTGCCGCGCCACACCCGCCCGGTGACGAGCTGGAACGGCCGGGTTGCGATTTCCTCGCCCGAGCCCGCGACCCCGATGATGACGCTCTCGCCCCAGCCGCGGTGGCAGCTTTCAAGCGCGGCGCGCATGAGCTTGACATTGCCGACGCATTCAAACGTGTAGTCGGCGCCGCCGATCGCATCGGCTGCGCTCTTGGTGAGATCCACGAGATAGGGCACCAGATCACGGCCGATCTCGTTCGGGTTGACGAAGTGCGTCATCCCGAAGCGCTCGCCCCATTGCTTCCTCGCATTGTTCACGTCGACGCCGATGATCATGCCGGCGCCGACGAGGCGCAGTCCTTGAATCACGTTGAGCCCGATGCCGCCGAGCCCAAACACGACGCATTTTGCGCCCGGCGTCACCTTGGCCGTGTTGATGACCGCGCCGATGCCGGTCGTGACTCCGCAGCCGATATAACAGACCTTGTCGAAGGGAGCGTCCTCGCGAATCTTTGCGACCGCAATTTCCGGCAGCACCGTGAAATTCGCGAAGGTCGAGCAGCCCATGTAATGGTGCAGCTTCTCCCGGCCGATCGAGAAGCGCGACGTACCGTCGGGCATCACGCCCTGGCCCTGGGTCGCGCGGATCGCGGTGCACAGGTTGGTCTTGCGTGAAAGGCACGATGGGCATTGCCGGCACTCCGGCGTATAGAGCGGAATCACGTGGTCGCCCTTGTGCACCGACGTCACGCCTGGCCCGGCCTCGACCACCACGCCCGCGCCTTCATGGCCGAGGATCACGGGAAAGAGTCCCTCGGGATCGGCACCCGAACGGGTAAATTCATCGGTGTGGCAGATCCCGGTCGCCTTGAGCTCGACGAGAACTTCGCCGGCTTTCGGGCCGTCGAGCGTCACCTCGGTCAGTTCGAGCGGTTTACCCGCTTGCAACGCAACAGCCGCGCGCACTTGCATGGGTTTCTCCCTTTATTGCGGCATATCAATCCACGCGCGCTCTGCCATGCTTTGCAAGCAGGCGTGCGCAAAGGCGACGTCTCGCGCGCCCGCGGAAAAGTCGCAAACAAGCGGCGCATCATCAGCAACATGGCGCAGAAACTGCTCCCATCCGGCGCGATAGGGATTGCAATATGACGCCAGCGGCGGCGCCTCGTTCCATCCCTGGCGATAATCCGCGCCGATGTCTTTCATCACGTTGAAATGGGCGATCACCGGCGTCGCTTTGGCGGGTTGAACATGACATCGATGCAGGCCCGCGAGGGCGGAGCCCTGCGTGCCGTCGACTTGAAGCGTGAAAAGATCGTCGCGGCGCAGGCGCGTTGCCCATGAGCTCAGGATCGTGCCGAAGACGCCGCCCTCGATTTTAACCAGCGTCGCCGCGGAATCATCGACGGCGACCCGATAGCGTTCGCCGTTTTCGTCGATGCGTTCGGGTACCGCCGTCCAAGCGGCCGATGAAAGGCGCACAATGCGCCCGATGATGCCCTCGATGACGTAGCGCCAGTGCGGATACATGTCGAGGATCAGCCCGCCGCCTTGGGCGCGATAATTCCAGCTTGGCCTTTGACACGTCCGGTCGCTGCCGTCGAATACCCACCAGCCGAATTCAAGCCGGAATCCGAGGAGCCGCCCGAGCTCGCCGGTTTTGACGACAGCGAGAAGCTTGCGCATTCCCGGCAGATGCAGCTTGTCCTCGACGATACCGTGCTTGAGCCCGCGCGCGGTCGCCGCTTGCAGCAAAGCCAGTGCCTGTTGCGCGCTCGGAGCGAGCGGCTTTTCGCAATAGACATGTTTACCGGCGGCGATCGCCTTCTGCAGAGTCGGCACGCGCTGCGCGGTCGCGGCCGCATCGAAGAAGATCGCGTGGTCGGGAGATGCAAGCGCAGCATCGAGATCCGTGGTCCAATGCGCGATGTCGTGGGCGCGCGCAACGGCGGCGAGCCGCGAGTGGGCGCGGCCGACCAGCAGCAGGCGCGGCAGCAGGCGCTGCTCGCCGACGGGAAGCCCCCCTTCCCTGATGATGGGAACCAGGGCATTGGCCAGATGCTGGGTCGAGGCAATGCGCCCAGTCGCGCCGTTTACAATGATGCCAATCGTTTGGGTGGGCATCGCTTGCGGACTCCGGGACGAATGTCCCGCTGCATGCGGGCATCGGCTGCGTGTTTGCGGGGTCGTCCGCTTGCGCGGGCGATGATAAAGAGCAGAGTGTAGGGAGATCGCAATTGCGCCGCCATATCGTCTGTCTCACCTTCGATTTCGATACTCAATCAGGCTTCATTGCACGCGGCATGACGGGACCAACCGCGCTCTCCCGCGGCGAGTTCGGGCTCGTCGGCGCGCGCCGCATTCTTTCGCTGCTGGGCGAGCATCGCCTGCGCGCCACATGGTTCATTCCGGGTTTCACCATCGAGAGCCATCCCGCCGCCTGCGAGGATGTGGTGCGGCACGGCCACGAAGTGGCCCATCACAGCTGGGCGCATGTGCCGCCGGGGCAGCAGAGCAGGGACGAGGAGGAGGCCGATCTCGTGCGCGCCAACGACGCCATTGCGCGGCTTACCGGCCGAAAGGCGCGCGGCTATCGCTCGCCGGCCTGGGAGCTGAGCGAGCACACCATCGAGCTTCTGCTCGCGCACGGCTTTCAATACGATTCCAGCATGATGGGGAATGATTATTGGCCCTATCGTGCGCGCAAAGGGGATCGGGCGGAGCTCGAAAAGCCATACCATTTCGGGGAGGAGACCGAGCTCATCGAGATGCCGATCAGTTGGTCGCTCGACGACTATCCCCATTTCGAATTCGTGCGCACGGCGAACACGATCTTACCCGGCCTGCAGCCGGCTCGCAGCGTGATGAAGAGCTGGCTCGATGAGTTCCGTTACATGCAAAAGAGCGTCGAGTGGGGCGTGCTGACCTACACCATGCATCCTTATGTCATAGGCCGCGGCTA
>CATPCO010000429.1 GCA_955652925.1 uncultured Xanthobacteraceae bacterium
AGAAAGTGCAGACCATCCCCGGCATCCAGGACACCCGCACCATCATCACGTTCAAGGCGTTTTGATCACAGAGCCCAAGGGGGCGCCCATGAAAATCGTCGAAATCGCTCCGCGCCGCAAGTTACCCATCTATGCCGCGCTGGTAAAAAGAGAGGCAGAAATTCGCAACAATGGCCGCGGCACGTTTTCGCGCAAGGGCCGCGTGCGCGCCGGCGCGGCGACCTGGAGCCACAAGCGGTTCAAGGGGACAGTCAGTCTCAGCCGAGGGAACACCGAATTGGTCAGTGCCAAAGTCCGCTCGCCTACGCCCGATGACGAAGGCGGCCTGCTCAAAGCTTTCCTTGGCTTTGTCGACCGTCATTTCGGAACTCAAGTCGCGACGATCACCATCCATTATCATTGAGGTGAACAGCGAATAGTGAGTAGCGAAAAGCCAAAGGGGAAGCTGCCGCCGCTTCTCTTGCTCAGCTGCTAATTCCTATTCGCCATTCACCCTCTTCGCTATCCGCCATTACTATTCGCCACACTCACTTCGGCCCTTGCACAGGCGGGAGCGACTTGATGTAGGTCGCCATAGCTTTGCGATCTGCGGCAGAAAGCTTGGAGGTGCTGCCGACCTCCTTGGCCATGGCGCCGCTGACCGAGTCGCCATCGGGCGTATCTCCGGTCTCGAGAACGCGCTCGATGTCGGCTTGCGAGTAGTTTCCGATGCCCGCCTGAGTGATGTCGGGGACAGGGTTTTCGCCGCCTTCCGGATCCGGCCCGCCGGCGAAGCGCTTGCTCTCGATAATTGCACCAAAGATATTGCGTGGGCTGTGACATTCCGCGCAGTGCCCGGGACCGTTGACGAGATATGCACCGTGGTTCCACTCGGCTGATTCGTTGGGATCGGGCTCGTAGGGCCGCTCACGCAGGAACAGGAATTTCCATCCCCCGACCAGGCGGCGAATTTTCAAATAGAACGGCAGGTCGTGATCGGGCGTCTGACCCGAAACCGCCGGCAGAGATTTCAGATGCGCGAACAGATCGCGCACGTCCGCCAGGGTCATTCGTTGGAAAGATGTATAAGGAAACGCGGGGTAATAGTGCTCTCCTTCGGGCGACACTCCCTTCCACATGGCGGTAACAAAATCTGCCTCGCTCCAGCTGCCGATCCCGTCTTTCGCGTCGGAGGAAATATTGGGCGGATAGAACGTGCCGAATACGGTCTTGAGCGCCATCCCGCCACCGAGCTTGGTCTTGTCGTCCTGGTCGGGAGTGGCATGGCAGGAGGCACAGCCGCCCGCATAGAACATCGTTCGCCCGTTATCGAGGTTTGCGGTGTGTGGTCCCAGCGCGCTGGCCGAGACCACACTTGGCCGTGTGACGAACCAGAACACCGCCGCGCCGATGACGGCAAGAACCAGGAGCACAATGGCGACCTTGTGCACAATCAGAAGGCCTTAAGCCAGCCGCTACGCTCGAACCCGGCCGTAGCGTGATCCGATCTCAATTCGTCCGAATGATCAGGTCTCCTTCTTACGGTAGACCTGATGGCAACCCCCGCAATTCTTGGTGACTTCCGTAAACTGAGCCTTGAAGGTGTCGAGGTCCTTGGTTGCCTCGATTGCCGCCTTCGAATCGCTGGCGAGCTTGGCAAACCTCGCGTCGAAATCGGCCTTGTTCTCCCAGATGGCAGGCAGTGCCGCGGTCTTGCCGCCGGTCTTTGAGGTGTCGGGAAACAAAGCTGGCTCCTTCTCACCCGCTTCCTGGAAGGCCGCGAAGACCTTTTTTGCGGCATCGAGATTGAACGGCTGCTTGCCCTGAACCATGTCATTCCCAGCTTTACTCTGCTTACCGTTCGCCTCCATAAGATCCTTGCGCGCCTTGATTGGATCGGTCTGAGCAACCAGCGCAGTGCCAGCTAGCGCTACTACGGCAACAGCAAGCACGGTACGAACCATAACTTCTCCTCCCCTCGTGGGCGATCGCGCACCGGGCGGCACGCATCGGGTAAACACCATATTGAGTGCGATATTCCTCGCTTGCAAGCGGGCAAGAGGCCCTGAAAAGGGCTTTTGCCTCGGCTATTCGCGACCCGCCATTCGCAGCTCACCGCTTACCGCGTCCGCTCGACGCGCACCTGACCAGCGCGTGACCACGTAGAACACCGGCGTGAAGACGAGCCCAAACAGCGTCACGCCAATCATTCCGGAAAACACCGCAGTGCCCAGCGCCTGGCGCAGCTCCGCTCCTGCTCCGGCCGCCCAAACGAGCGGGGTGACACCGAAGATGAAGGCAAGCGATGTCATCAGGATGGGACGCAGCCGCAGGCGCGCCGCCTCCACCGCCGCGGCGGAGCGGTCGCGGCCTTGGTCCTCGAGCTGGCGCGCAAACTCGATAATGAGAATGGCGTTTTTCGCCGCAAGCCCGATGAGGACCACGAAGCCGACCTGGGTGAGGATGTTGTTGTCATGCCCGCGCAGCACGACTCCTATGATCGAGGCGACGAGACACATCGGCACGATCAGAATAACTGCAAGCGGAAGTGTGAGACTCTCGAATTGCGCAGCAAGCACGAGAAAGACGAACACCACCGCAAGAACGAATGCAAACGTGCCGGTGTTGCCGGCACGAAGCTGCTGGAAGGCGAGCGTCGTCCATTCGTGCCCGAACCCGTCGGGCAGAGTCTGGTTCGCGAGCTTTTCCATGATCTCCATCGCCTGGCCTTGCGAATAGCCAGGCGAGGCAGTGCCATCGAGCTCGGCCGCGGGATAGAGGTTGTAATGCGGCACGCGATAAGGTCCCGCGCTGTCGCGTATGGTGGTAAATGAGCCGAGTGGCACGGTTCCACCGCTCGCATTGCGGACCCGGATATTGAGGATGTCCTTGCGGTTCATGCGATACGCGCTGTCAGCCTGCTCGGTGACTCGGAACGTCCGCCCGAACAGATTGAAATCGTTGACGTAGACGGAGCCGATATAGATCTGCAGCGCCGCAAAAACGTCGGGCACAGCAACCCCCAGCATCTGCGCTTTGGTACGATCGATGTCGAGGTAGAGTTCGGGGGTCGCAGTCTCAAATAGCGAGAACACGTGGGTCAGTCCCGGTGTTTCGGCGGCGCGGCGCATCATGGTGCCGACGGCTTCCTGCAACGCCTGTGGTCCGTAGCCGGCGCGATCCTCCACCATCATGCGGAATCCGCCCGCATTGCCGATGCCTTGCACCGGCGGGGGCGGGACAACGAAGATGAGGGCCTCCTGAATAGCTGAAAGCCTGCCGTACAACTGCGCGATAATGGCATCGGCGGACTTGCGTGAATCCTTCGCGCGCTCTGTGAAAGGATCAAGCACGACAAAGATTGCTCCGGAATTCGGGGCATTCGTAAAGGTCGCTCCGGAAAACCCGACCACGTTCACCGCACTCGCGACTCCCGGCACGTTGAGCGCGATCTCGACGGCGCGGCGGTTGACCTCATCGGTACGTGCGAGCGAGGCACCCGGCGGAAGCTGTATGACCGCGATCAGATAGCCCCGATCAAGCGGAGGAATGAAGCCCACCGGGGTCTTACGAAATACGTTGAGTCCGAATGCGATGATGGCAACATAGGCGATGAGCATGAGCACAGAAAAACGGACCACCCGGCCAGCGACCCACCCGTAACCGGATGCGAGCTTGCCAAAACCGAGATTGAAGCCGCCAAAGAGAAGATGAACAGGTTGTTCCCACAAGCGCGGCGCACGCCGGTCATGCGGCTTGAGCAGCAAGGCACAGAGCGCAGGCGAAAGCGTGAGCGACACCACAAGCGAGATGATGGTGGCACCGGCGATCGTGAGCGCGAACTGACGATAGAATTGGCCTGAGATCCCGGTGATAAAGCCGGAAGGCACAAAGACCGCACAGAGCACGAGCGCAATTGCAATCAGGGCTGCGCCCACTTCATCCATGCTCTTGAACGCCGCTGCCCGCGGCGACAGACCCGCCGCAATGTTTCGCTCGACGTTCTCGACCACAACGATGGCATCGTCCACCACGATGCCGACCGCCAAGACCAGCCCGAACAACGTGAGATTGTTGAGCGTAAAGCCGAAGATGGCCATGAAAAAAAAGGTGCCGACAAGCGAGACCGGAATCGCAATGAGCGGAATGATGGCCGCGCGCCAAGTCTGCAAAAACACGACCACAACCAGAACGACAAGCAGAATGGCTTCGCCGATCGTCTTCTCGACTTCATCGACAGATTGCTGGATGAACTGCGTCGGATCGTAGATGATGGTGTAGGCAAGCCCTGAAGGGAAACGCTTCGAGAGTTGCTCCATGGTTGCGCGGATCGCTTGCGCGGTGGAGAGCGCATTTGAACCGGGACGCTGAAAGACGGCGAGAGCGACTGCCGGCTCCACGTTGAGATAGGAGTTCGAGGAATAATCAAGGGCGGCGAGTTCCACCCGGGCCACGTCGCGCAGGCGAACCACGGCATTCGCCGTCTGCTTGACGACGATGGCGCCAAACTCCTCCGGGTCGGCAAGACGCCCGAGCGTCTTCACCGCGACCTGGAATGCTCCGGGCTGTTCGACCGGCGGCTGATTGAGCACGCCGGAGGCGACCTGAATGTTCTGTCCGCTAAGGGCCAGCGTTATGTCGCCGGCGGTGAGCCCGAGCGATTGCAGCCGGTCCGGATCGAGCCAGATCCGCATGGCGTAATCGCGGCTGCCGAAGACGGTGATGGAGCCAACACCGTCAATCCGGGTGAGCGTGTCCTTGATCTCCAACGTCGCGTAATTCGAAATATAAAGAGTGTTGCGGGACTTATCCGGCGAGATCAGGTGAACAACCATCATCAGGTCGGGCGAGCTCTTGTTCACGGTTACCCCGACCTGGCGAACGTCGGCCGGCAGCCTCGGCTGCGCGATGGCCACGCGATTCTGGACCTGGACCTGTGCAATATCGAGGTTAGTGCCGAGATCGAACGTCACTGAAATCGTGAAGCGACCGTCGGCGGTGGAGTTCGAGGACAGATAGAGCATGTTCTCGACGCCGTTGATCTGCTCCTCCATCGGCGCAACCACTGTCCTGGCAACCACGTCGGCGCTCGCGCCCGGATATTGGCCGGTCACATTGATGACCGGCGGGGCGACCTCGGGATATTGCGCGACTGGCAGGCGGGCATAGGCCACCGCTCCCAGAATCACGAATATGATCGAGAGCACGGACGCGAAGATCGGCCGGTCAATGAAGAAGTGCGAGAGGCGCATGCCCGAGTGATCACTCGCTCTTGTTCGCGGGTGCGCTCGCTTGCGGCAATGCGCCCTGTTCCTGCGGGGTGACCTTTGCGCCTAGGCGCGCCTGAACAAGACCATTGACGATGACGCGATCGTCTGGCGAGAGACCTGTCTTGACGACCCGCAACCCGTCAACGAGCTCGCCAAGCGTCACGTATCTCTGAATGACCGTGTTCTCGGCATTCACCAGCAGGACATATTTGCGCGCCTGCTCCGTCCCGATGGCAACGTCGGGGAGCAGCAGCGCCTGGTAGGGCGCCGATGCGGGCACTTGCACGCGTGCAAACATTCCCGGCGTGAACAAGCCATCGCCATTGGCAAACTGTGCGCGCGCACGGATTGTACCGGTTGCTCGATCAATGACGTTGTCGACGAACTCCATGATGCCATGATGGGAGAATTCCTGTTCGTCGATGAGTTTGAGCCTGACCACAGCTCCGCCTCGGCCGGTCACATCGTTCTGGCCGTCCCGGGCTAGCCGCTCGTACCGAAGGAGCGACGCCTCATCCAACGTGAATTCCAGCCTGATCGGATCGGTGGACACAATGGTGGCGAGCAGAGTTGTAGTACCGGTGCCTCCAGTCACGAGGTTTCCGGGCGTCACGCGGCGGTCGCCGATGCGCCCGCTCACTGGAGCCTTGAGCTCCGTGAATTCGAGATCAAGGCCCGCCTGGCGAACCATGGCCTCGCTTGCCGCAACCGCCGCTTGCGCATTTCGAAATGCTTGCGCCCGTTGTTGAAAAACCTGCTCGCTGATGGTCCGCTCGCGCATCAACTGTTGTCCGCGAGCAAGATCGGCTTCGGCAAAGACGAGATTGGAACGCGCCGTCTCAAGGTTGGCGGTAGCCTGATCGACCGTATTCTGGAATGGCCGTTTGTCGATCGTGAACAGGATGTCCCCCTGCTTCACATATTGACCATCGCGGAAATGCACCTTGTCGAGATAGCCTGAGACGCGCGCCCGGACCTCCACCGAATCGACCGCGACAAAGCGGCCAACATATTCGTCCTGATCGACAATGGTGCGCGCGACCGGCTTTGCGACGGTAACACGCGACGGCGGTGGTGCGGCCTGTTGCTCCTGGCCTTGACCACAGCCCACGAGGAAAGCCGCCAATACGAGGCTCAGGAATGGCAGCGGAATTTGCGCGGGATTTCGGAACAGGCGCATGGTGGGGAAGAGCGACCGCGTTTTGGTTATCACCGAGTCACCGGAGAGGTTGTCGATACGGCGGGAACCAGCGATTTTCAGCACCTGTTACGCCACCAATATGCCGGTTATTTGCCGTATAATTCCGGCCGCAAAGTGGCCATGGCGATTTGACAGTTCGGATTCGGGGCTAGCAGCTCATGCATTATGCTGATGCACAGCGCCCCGTCAGGCCTGGGCAATTCGGGTCCGGCGGCGCGCTTTTTCTGGACCGAGACGGGGTTATCAACGTTGACCGTGGCTATGTCCATCGCATCAGTGAGTTCCAGTTCGTCCAGGGGGTCTTCGATCTGACCCGTTTTTGGATACTTGAGGTGCAGCGGCCCATCGTCGTCATCAGCAATCAATCCGGCATTGGCCGGGGCTATTTCGATGAAGAGGAGTACGCCGATTTGACGCAATGGATGTGCCGGCGCTTTGCCGCGGAAGGCTCCCCGATCGCGCGGGTCTATCACTGCCCCTCACATCCGCAGCATGGGATCGGACGCTATCGGCGCGATGATCCATGGCGCAAGCCCGCGCCTGGAATGATCCTCCAGGCTGCTGCCGATCTCAATCTCGATCTTGCGTACTCGGTCATTGTGGGCGACAAGTTGAGCGACATGGAAGCAGGGGCAAGGGCTGGAGTCGGCCTTCGCATTCTCGTGAGAAATGGCGCGAGCGAACCGGGATCAGGACCGTCCGACCACGAAACGGCAGCTGATCTCACACGGGTGCTTGCATTGCTGCGCAGGCATTTCGCCGCGGGATCGATTGATCCGCAATAGTGCGATTCGACGCTGCGCCGCTCACGTCTGAACTAAACGGTTAGGTCGACCAGTGCCAGTGCACGTGAAAGAACAGGTGATGCTGCAATACGGTTCGAGTGAAACTCGTTCCGCTGCGCATAAACCGTCGGATTCGCGCAATGTCAAGAAAGCAGCAGTTGTCGCGGCTAAGCTCATCGTAACCGGTCTCTGCTTCTGGTACCTGTCATGGCAGATCGACTTGAGCGCCGTTTTCAAGGCCCTCCGTCAGCTTGAACTGCGGTGGGCAGCGGCCAGCGTTTTCGTTGTGATCCTGCAGCTTCCGCTCGTCGCCGCGCGCTGGCGCGAAATACTAAAGGTGCTCGTGGGGCTCGACCGGCGAATGACGAACATTGCCATCCTTGCGATCACCGCAATCGGCTTCTTTTTCACGCAAGTCCTGCCGGCCTTGATGGGGGACGGTGTGCGGGCCTGGCTTCTTGTTCGACGCGGATGTGATTGGCGCAATGCGCTCACCAGTGTCGCCATCGACCGCGCCGTGGGTGTTGGACTGGTCGTCGCGCTTGGGTTTGTCATTCTCCTGCTGCCATCCAGCGCTTCCGCGCTGGGCGATTATCGCGACCTCGTGCTGATGGTCTACGGCGCGCTGCTGCTTGCGGGGTCGCTTGTTCTTCTCCTGTTGCCCCAGCTCATTCCGTTACTCGGACGATGGCGCTATTTGCGCTGGATTGCCGCTCTGGCCGCGGATACTCGCCAGGTCGTCCTAGGCCCGAAGGGCCTGATGATCTTGAGCCTCGGAGTTCTTATTCATGTGCTTACCATGGCCGTGATCTGGTCCGTTGGCCGGGCGCAGGGGCTAGCGCTCTCAGCATCCGACGTCGCCGTGTTGTTCGTGGTGATAGTCGGGGTGGCATTGGTGC
>CATPCO010000430.1 GCA_955652925.1 uncultured Xanthobacteraceae bacterium
ATCATCTGCACTGCTCCAAGCCACGGCGAGAGCTGCCATTGCACAATCAGGACGGAGCTATATTGGCTGGAGACGGCCAGCAGGCTTTCGGCAATGCGCGTGCTGGTCACATGCATGATCAGCAGCGGCGGAATGCAGAGGCCAAGGACGAGCTGCCAAGCCTCCCAATTCGAAAGCCGCAGGTAGCGCCGGACGTAAATCGACCAGAGCGCGTTCGAATAATGGATCAGAAGCGCCATGCAGAGAACGGCAGTGCCGGTGATTGTCCGCCAGGGATACATCAAAAACTTGAGCACGGTGTCGGCTCGATCCAAAGAAACGAGCAGGAAGGCGTGCGCTGTCAGATGACAGATCACAAAGGCGAGCAGCACGAGCCCACTGACGAGGCGGAGGCGATTCCTCCATGTCCGTGCGTCCCAACGGGCCGTCGATTGCCGAACCGGCATCGCTTTGTCTGGCCTGGGAACGGAGATGTCACAGGTGTTGGCAGCAGATCGATCTTCTTGGTCGATCGAGCGCCGGGAAGGAGGCGACAGACGTCCAGCAATTTCCGTCAATGACGTGGCGAGAGCACGAGGATCAACGCCGTCGGCATCCATCATCGCCAATGTCGTGGGATCGGACAACAGCTCGGCCAGCGTCGGCTCCTCACAGTATCGATCCATCCAGTGTCGCGCGGTTCCAGAACGAATTCAGGTCGCCCTGGCCGGACCGCTCCCCCCAATTCCGGTCGCCAGACCGGTACCATCGGCCGTTGAACAGCAGCCTCCCTCAATCGGCAAAGCGGGTGAGATCCGTTAAGGGAAAGCACCGCTCGCCCTTTTGGTCCAAGCTTGCTTCTATGCAATGAGATCAAATCAATCGCTTTTTATTCCTGGAAAATATTCGCGCCGCACCAGATTCTCAGATCGATCACCTTGTTGTGAATCGAGCGAATGCAATCGAGGGAGCCGGAGTCTCTTGAGTGGCGCGGAGCCCGCATCAACACTGGAGACATCGCGATATGGATAGCGGATGGGGAGTCGCCGGGAAGCGCGCCGCAGCCCGGGTACTCAACAGAATCAAACGGCGGCTCGCACGTTATCTCGAAGATTCCGGGCCAGGCGACGAGCCGTTCACGCCGACCGATTCGATAGCATTACGGGACTGCCTCGAACCGGGGGACGTTCTTCTGGTCGAGGGAAACAGCCGCATTTCGGCGACCATCAAATATCTCACACAATCGACTTGGTCGCACGCCGCCCTCTACGTCGGCCCTGTCCCGGGCGCCCACGCCGATAACGGCGAGCCCCACGTGCTGATCGAGGCCGAGCTAAGTGAAGGGGTCGTGTCCTCGCCGCTCTCAAAATACTATTCGTATCACACTCGCATTTGTCGCCCAGTCGGGTTGAGCCGGAAGGACTGCGAAAGGATTTGCAGCTACGCGATCGACCGCATAGGTTTCGACTATGACTTTCGAAATATCTTTGATCTTATGCGATACTTGATTCCTCTGCCGATACCGCAGCGCTGGCGGCGCCGCATGATTGCGGCAGGATCAGGCAATCCAACACGCATAATCTGTTCCGCGCTGATCGCGCAGGCCTTCGACGTCATTCGTTATCCGATCCTACCCAATGTCGCGCGGCTCGAAAGCCGGGGAACGCGGAGGGAGATGTTGCAGATCCGTCATTCCTCGCTCTACGCTCCCCGTGATTTCGATATCTCCCCGTATTTCCAAATAGTCAAGCCGACTTTGGTGAGGAATTTCAATTACAAATTCACGCACTGGGTTGATCTACCGGCACAACCGGGTGTGATGCAGAATGGCGAAAGCAGAACCTCAGACACGGCAAGCGACTTTAAACCTACGTCCCTCGATCCTCATTCTCTGGTTGTCGAGGATCTTTGATCTGGAGTCCCTCGCAGTTTGCGGTTGCGAAGCACTTCCGCCGGTCCTCACGCTTCGCACTGCCTACGTCACCTGAGCATCACGGCAGTGTGATGGAAGAGCTGTATAACAAATTCAAGCAAAATCCATCTGTGAATTCAGTTGCCAAGCCATTGCAGGAGCATCAAGCGGCACGCGGGTGCCTGAATGCGTGCGGGAATAAATCCTGCTGATCTTCGATCTGCTCGCGTGAAGCATCACGGCTTCGAAGGAGATCGGCATGACTTCAAATAACGATAGCGGCTTGAGCCGGCGCAAGATCCTGGAATGCATGACCTGGGCGGGAACTGGCGTCTTATGGACAGTTGCCGGCGGGGTGCCGCGTTCCATGGGGATAATCGCGGAGGCAGAAGCGGCGCAACCGAGTGGGCTTACTTTCCTGCAAATCAGCGACAGTCATATCGGCTTCGACAAGCCGGCCAATCCAAACGCCATTGGCACGCTCGAAGAGGCGATCAACAAAATCAAGAACCTGCCGGTCAAGCCCGCTTTCATCATCCATACCGGTGACGTGACCCATCTCTCAAAACCCTCAGAGTTCGATGACGCCGACCGCATTATCGCGCAGACTCGTCTCGACGTGCACTACGTGCCCGGCGAGCACGATTTTCTCGATGACGACCAGAAGCTCTATCGCGAGCACTATGGCCGCGGCACCAAGGGCGCGGGCTGGTACAGCTTCGACGCCAACGGCGTGCACTTTATCGGCCTCGTCAACGTAGTCGATCTCAAGGCCGGTGGACTCGGCAAGCTCGGTCCTGAGCAGCTCGAATGGCTTGAGGACGATCTCAAGGCACGCGCGGCATCGACCCCAATCGTGGTGTTCGCTCACATCCCGCTGTGGACCGTTTACGAACAGTGGGGATGGGGCACCGAGGATAGTGCGCGCGCCCTGGAATATCTCAAGCGCTTCGGGTCGGTGACGGTGCTCAATGGCCACATCCATCAGATCATGCAGAAGGTCGAAGGCAACGTGACCTTCCACACTGCGAGATCGACGGCTTTCCCGCAGCCGGCGCCAGGCACCGCAGCTTCACCCGGTCCGATGAAAGTCCCCGAAGAAAAGCTTCGCACCGTACTGGGAGTAACGGATGTCACTTTCAAACGCGGACAGCAGCGGCTCGCGATCATCGACGAAACGCTGCAGGGCTAAGCCGCGAGGGTCGAGCCATGAGAGCAAGGAACGGAGCCTTCGGCTGCGTGCTTGCGGCGTCGCTCGCAGCCGGGGTGATCGCCGGAGCCGCCGGCCTTCACGTCCTCTCGGCGCACGCCGCCGACACCGAGGTGAAGATCGACAATTTCGCCTTTCTGCCCCAGCGCCTTGCTGTGAAGGCGGGCACGACGGTGACCTGGATGAACGCAGACGACTCGCCGCATACCGTTGTATCGGAGAGCAAGCAGTTCAAGTCCAAGGCGCTCGATACCGACGACCGGTTCTCGTTCACGTTCACGACGCCCGGTGTGTACGCGTATTTCTGCTCGGTTCACCCGCGCATGACTGGAACTGTCGTCGTCGAAGCGGCAACCGGCAGCAGCATGGCGCAATGATGCTCGAGCGGGCTCATCATCAAGCCGTGGCGCAAGCCGCCAAGCCCGAGCTTAGACTCGTGACGGGTAAGGACGGCAGCGAGCATGACCGGGCACAGCGTTTCCACGATGCCGCGCTGCCATATCTCGACGATGTGTACACGCTTGCGCGCTATCTGCTCCGCAATAAGGCCGATGCTGAAGACGCGACCCAGGAATGTTATCTGCGGGCGCTGCGTCACTTCGACACCTACCGTGGACCAGCGATGAAGCCGTGGCTATTTGCCATTCTGCGCAACATTTGCCGCAGCGAGTTTGCGCGTCGCGCGGGCAATTCGGTCAACATCAATGAGCAGGCGGAGCCTGACGAGGATGCGATCCCGCTTTGGCAGGAGGCGCAGATATCGCCGGAAGAGACCGTACTGAAGCGATGGGACGCCGACACGATCCGCCGGCTTCTTGCGCAACTGCCAGCTGCTTTTCACGAGACAATCGTGCTGCGGGAAATAAACGAATTATCCTATTCCCAGATCGCAGAGGTGGTGGGTGTGCCGGTTGGAACCGTGATGTCGCGGCTCGCGCGCGCGCGCGGCATGTTGCGCCAGGCCTGGATTGCGGAGGATGGAACAAGATCATGAGTTGCGCCGAAAACAAAGTCCTGCTGCACGCGTTGCTCGACAACGAGCTTGATGCCGGGCATGCCCGCGAGCTGGAAACGCATCTGGCGATTTGTCCAGGTTGCGCCGCCGAGCTTCGCGTTCATCGCATCATGCAGGAAGCCATATCGGCTGCCGATCTGCGCTTCACTGCTCCAGCGAGCTTGCGCCGGCGCATCGAGGCAGCGCTGCCGACGACACCTCAGCGCACCACCAACCGGCGTGCAGTATTGAAAGGTTTTGTGATGGGGACGGCGCTGTCCACGGCAATGGCGGCGAGCCTCGTTATCGGTATCATTCGAACTGACAACGATCAGCGCGTGCTCGGGGACGTCGTCGCGGCGCATGTCCGCTCGTTGCAAGGCGAGCACCTGACCGACGTGCAGACGAGCGATCAGCACACGGTGAAACCCTGGTTCAATGGCAAGCTTGATCTCGCGCCTCCGGTGCTCGACCTCACGGCACAAGGCTTCACCCTGATCGGGGGCAGGCTCGACTATATCGATGAAAAGACAGCCGCATCCATCGTCTATCGGCGCCGCAAGCATGTGATCAATCTGTTCGTCACGCAGGCTTCCGATGCGGAATATCAGCCGGCAAAACTCAACACGGTCCAGGGCTACAACGTCCTGCACTGGCGCGCCCACGGCCTGGAGTTTTTCGCGATCAGCGACATCAATGAAGAAGAGTTGAGGGAATTTGGTAAGAAATTCGCCGCCGGTCTCGACCCAGCCAGGACGTGATACGGGGATGGAATAAATTCGTTCTTGCGCCGCTCTTGTCTGCACGGATCCTCATGACAGGATGCTCGCACAAGGGACTTTCATCATGGCGCAAGATCACGATTGTCGCGAATACCGGGTCAGCCGCCGCCACGCTCTTGGCCGCATGTTTTGGGCGGGCACTGCATGCACGATTTTGCCCGTCGCACCGACGCGGTTGCGTCTCTTCGAACGGGCTGAAGCCGCGCTGACGGCGCAGGCCAGACCGACCATTGTGGTGATCGCAAAGAATTCCACATCGCCGTATTGGCGGACCGTATTAAGTGGAGCATGCAGGGCAGGCCAGGATTTCGACGTCAAAGTCATTGACCTCGCTGCTCAATCAGACACCGATCTCAGCGCGCAGCTCGAGATCGCGGTCACGTCGAATCCGACGGCGGTTGTGATCGCGCCTGCAGGATTCGAGCAGCTGAGAACGCCTCTTGATGAAGCCGCGAAGAAAATCAGAATCATCGGACTTGATTCCGGCGTCGATTCGAGGGCATTCACGTCGATCTTGAAAAGCGATGGTGTCCAAGCGGGACGCGTCGCGGCCGATATCGTGGCCGAGCGTATCCAGAAAACATATGCAGATGCGGAAGGCGACGTGGCGCTGCTTATACCGTCGGCCAAGACGGTTGAGATCGATCAACGTGCCAACGGATTCAGGGAGCAACTGACCGCAAGATATGGCGCCTTGAATATTGTCACAGAGAAAGAGGTCGACCCGGCGTCTAGTCATGATGTCATGGCCGAGATCATTGCGGGATTTCCGGAGCTACGCGGTGTTTTTGTGGCTGATCTGACTGTGGTGCTTGGGGCGGCTCAGGCAATCGCCGAAAACAAGACAAACAAGACCGGCGACAAGATCAATCTCGTCGGCTTTGATTGGGACGAAAAATTGGTCGATCTCCTGGATCGCGGCACCATCGCAGCGCTTGTCGTGCGGGATCCGTTCCGCCTGGGTTATGAAAGCGTCAAAGCAGCACTTGCCGCATCGAAAGGCGAGCAGGTACCCGCCCTGATCGACATTGCAGCCGGCCTGGTGACCAAAGCGAATATGAACTCCTCCCGCTCCCAGGAGCTGTTGCATCCCAAGATGGATTGCTGACATCCGATATAGAAACGAG
>CATPCO010000431.1 GCA_955652925.1 uncultured Xanthobacteraceae bacterium
CATGTAGAGGTTATCGTCATTGTCTTCGACGTAGACCTCCCGGTCTGCCGTTAGACGCACTTATCAATCTCGCGACTAAGCTGTTGCAGCATTTCGTCACGGTCGCTCTTTTGAATAATTCGTTCGACACCGCCGTTGAGGCGGTTGCGGTCCTCGTCCGTCAGATCCTTCGCGGTGATAACCACCACCGGGATGCCCTGCCAGTCCGGCTGTGCGCGCAACTCGTCGAGGAATTCGAACCCGTCCATCTTCGGCATCATCAGGTCGAGAATGATCACGTTGGGTCGTGCGGCGATGAGCGCCTCGACCGCAACTTGGCCGTTCTCCGCCTCGGTTACCTTCCACCCGATCGGCTCAAGCGCCTGGCGTACGCCGCGGCGGACCACCTCGTCATCGTCGACGAGAAGGGCACGTCCGGCAACCGAGCCGCAAATGCTGGTGAGCGTCTCGCCGAGCTTGGTGCGGTCGACGGGCTTTACCAGATAATCTGCCGCTCCGAGCGCATAGCCGCGGTTCTTCTGGTCGACGATCGACATCAGGACCACCGGAATACTTGCCAGGGACGGATCCCCCTTGATGGCGGCCAGCACCGTCCAGCCGTCGAGATCGGGCATCATGATATCGAGCGTCACCGCTGCCGGCCGCAATTCCCGCACCAGCCGAAGCCCTTCCTGGCCGCCCCGCGCCGTGACCACCGCAAAGCCCGCCCGCTCCAGATGCCGCTCCACAAGCTCGCGTACCGTCGCATCGTCGTCCACGACCAAGATCAGTGGCTCTTCCGATTCCTCCCCAATCGGATGAGCGGGCTGTACACGCGCCTCTCGAGGCGCCTCGATCACCAGCGCTTGGTCGCTCTGCGCCATTCGCGGCAGGCGGATCGCGAAAATCGAGCCGCGACCCGGCGCGCTCTCGACCGTTATGTCGCCTCCCATCATCTGGCAGAAGCGTTTACTAATCGCGAGCCCAAGGCCCGTGCCGCCGTATTTGCGGGTGGTGGAGACATCGGCCTGGGAGAATTCCTGGAACAGCTTGCCCATCTGCTCCGCCGTCATGCCGATGCCGGTGTCGGCGACCGAGATGGTGACCCAATCGCGGGCGTCCTCTTGCCTTTGCCGTGCGTCGATCGTGATGGTGCCGTGGTCGGTGAACTTATTGGCGTTGCTCAACAGGTTTAAAAGCGCCTGCCGTAGCCGCATCTGGTCGGCATGCAGCGTCCCGATCGCAGCGTCACAATGGACCGCGATCTGGTTAGCGTTCTTTGCCACCAGAGGTTCGATAGTCTTGACCACGTTGGCGATCAGCGGCGCGAGCGCGAAAGGTTCAAGCTGCAGATCCATCCGCCCGGCCTCGATCTTCGAGAGATCGAGAATGTCGTTGATCAAGGCCAGCAGGTGTCGGCCCGCGCCGCGCACCCTATCCAGTGGCTCGAATTCATCGTCCCGGTTCAAATCCTGGGCATCTTCGAGTAGAAAAACGTTGACGCCGATTATATAATAAAAAAACGTGCGCAGCTCGTGGCTCATGCTGGCGAGGAACCGCGACTTGTGCTGGCTCGCCTGCTCAAGTTCGCGGCCTTTCTCCTCGATCTCGCGGAATAGCCGCGCGTTCTGGATCGCGAGCACCGACTGGGCAGCGAAGGTTTCAAGAGTATCGACGATCTCAGGGGAGAATGCGCCTAGCTCACGCCGCAGGATGACGAGGCCGCCCAGTGCCCGCTGTTCCCGGAAGAGCGGAACCGCGAGGAGCGAGCGCAAGCCCTCCCTGACTAGGAGGCCTCGTGTCTGGGGCGCGACGAACTGCCTCTCGTCGGCGATGTCGGCGACCTGGACGGGCTCCCGGATCACACCCGCCCGACCGACCGCTCCCTCGCCGAGCCGGATCGGTGCCGCCCGCACCACCGTTAGATGCTCGGGCGTGATGCGGTGCGTGGCCCGGGCGTGAAAGGTCTGCGCGACCTCGTCGAACTCGTAGACGATCCCACTGTCGCTGCCGGACAGCTGGACCGCCTTGGCGATGATCGTAGACAGCACGGTCTGCAAGTCAATCGTCGAGTTGACCGCCCGGCTGACCTCACCCAGCGCGCGCAACTTCTTGACCGACTGCGCCAACTCCGCTGTGCGCCCCTCGACCTGCTTCTCAAGACGGTCGGCCGCTTGTGCCCTCTCGATCAGCAACTCGTCACGTTCGACGGTGTTCTTGCGCAAAATCTCAACGACTCGCCCCATTTCCGCGATCTCATCGCTGCCGCCGGTCGGTATGTTTGCTGCAAGATTGCCCTTGGCAATCGCCAGCATGCTGCGGCTGAGCGCGGTCAGTCGCGAGACCATGCTGCGCCCCACATAGAGCCAAACGATGAGGATGGAGCTGAGCAAGCTGAGGGCGACGGCTGCTATCAGGACCGCCGAACTGACTCGTTCGACCGACCGCGCTTCTTCATTGGCCTGCGCGATGTCGCGTTTGGCAATCGAGACCAGGCTATCCACCGCCTGGGTGAGGTCTCGTGAGAGCGCGGTGTTCTCGGTCAAATGGCGCGTCGCCTGCGCAACGATGGCAAGTTCCTGCAATCGCAGCTCAGGGATACTGCTAATGCCCTCGACATGGGCACGGAATTCCTCGAGCTTGCCGGTCAGGAGAGGCTGCAGTCTCGAATCCAGGCCGGCAGTCATCTCCCTCGCCTCGCGCAGGGATTGCTGGATTCGGAACACCTGTACACGCACGCTGTCGACATCGTCTGTTGCTGCGATCTGTTGCAGCCTGTCACTGACGGACGTGATGAGGAACTGCACGCGCTGCAATGCGCGATAAGACGTCGTTGAGCCGACCAGCCGGCTGCCGGCCGCGGCTCGTTCGTCGGCGCTAAGCCTAACGTCGTCGACCGCCGTGCGCGCCTGTGCGATCTCGCCTTCGACGATCTGGAGCCAGGGTGTCAATAGATTCTGGCTCTCGCTATGGGCATTGAGCGCGCTGCGCAGATGGCCTCGCTTTAGTTCGCTTACGACCATCCGATCCGCAACCAGCCTATCGAGCGATTCGAGATTGATCCGCAAGCGGCTGACAGTCGATCGAATCGAGTCGAGCGCCACGACAGCGCCGCGATTCTCGAGGCTTTCCAACAGCACGGCAAGTTCCTGCATTTCGCCGGCGATTTTGCGGGAGCTCTCTGTGTGATCGGCTGGCGTCGCAGCAGCGAGCAGGGCCGGCGCGGCCGAAACAATTCGCTCGGCTTGTCGCGACACTTCCTGCAAAGCCAGTGCCGCGGGGACCCGCCTCGCCGTGATGCGATCGAGAACGTCGCCGATATCGCGGAAGGAAAAGATCGCGACGGCCGCACTGACCACCGCGAGGCCGCTGATCCCGAGGAAGGCCAGCAGCAATCGGCTTGCAACGCCGAGCCGCAACGATGCCCATGCC
>CATPCO010000432.1 GCA_955652925.1 uncultured Xanthobacteraceae bacterium
AATTCGTTGAGAACCTGAACACTGATGATGCCGCCTCGCGCCAGCAACGCCTCAGCTTTTTCTCCACGGGGGTCGTTCGAGCTAAAGGCATAGACAATAATATTGGTATCAAAGAAGGCTTTAGCGTTCATTTGCCTCATCGCGGTCGAATTTGAACCCCTCCGGCAACGGGCGCTTCAGCTCGCGCAATCGCCTGAGCGCTTCCTGCCGCCTGCGGTCACGCGCAATCTCAAACCGGCGAGTGCCGGCCACCGTAATTTCGATCTCATCGCCTTCCTTGAGCTTAAGTGCCTCAACTACGGCCCGAGGCAGCCGAACCGCAAGGCTATTCCCCCACTTGGCAACCTGCATTGCGATCTCCGAACCGGTTGGATATACATGATTTTTGTATATCCTGGACTGGAATAAGTCAAGGAAATCGGCTGTTATGGTGGAGAGCCCTAAACCCCTCGCGGATTACAGCTCCTGGAAATCAGTATGTCTGTTGAACGCAAACCCGTAGCGTTCGGAGATCTGCGCAGATGGATCGCCGCGCTCAAGGCGCAGGGCGAGCTCGTGGAAATCGGCGCCGAGGTGGATTGGAATATCGAGCTCGGCACCATCATGCGGCTCGCGCAAGGTCCCGGCACCGGCAAGGCCCTCCTGTTCAACAACATCAAAGACTACAACAAGCCGGCGAGTCGGTGCCGGCGGATTTTCGGCTCCGCGCTCAACAGCTATCGCCGCATCGCCATGATGCTGGGCATGCCGCCCGAGACCCATCCGCGCGAGCTGGTCAAGCTCGGCCGTACCATTCTGACCGGCAGCATCCCGCCCAGAATCGTCGCTAGCGGACCCGTGAAGGAGAACATTCTAAAAGGCCCTGATGTCGATCTTTATGAATTTCCGGCGCCGCATTGGAACAGGCTCGACGGCGGCCGTTATCTTCTCACCTATGGCGGCTGCGTCACCAAGGATCCCGACAGCGCAATCATGAATGTCGGAATCTATCGCGGCATGGTCGCCCGCCACGATCAAATCCCCATCCTGATGTGGCGGGCTCAGCATATCGGTCATCACGTCACGGCCTGGCAGGAAGGCGGCCAGACCGAAATGCCTATTGCGGTTGCAATCGGGTGGGAGCCCTCGCTCGGCTTCTGTGCGGGCACGCCGGTCGCCAAGGGCGTGTGCGAATATGACGTGATGGGGGCGATCCGCGGGCAACCGGTCGAGCTGGTGAAATGTGAAACGGTCGACCTCTATGTGCCGGCGACAGCAGAGATCGTGATCGAGGGCTATCTCGGGCTCGACCCGCAGTCTTACGTGATGGAGGGCCCCTACGCCGAATTCACCGGCTATCTCGCAGGCGACCGCTCGCCCAAGCCCGCGATTCGCGTCACCTGCATCACTCACCGCAACGATCCGATCCTGCGCGGCACGATCGAGGGATCGATGCCCGGCAGCTATTCGGAAAACGCGGTCTGCTCCTCGATCATGCGCGCAGCAACCGCATGGAACGTGCTCGACCGCGCAGGCGTTCCGGGCATTACCGATGTCTGGTGTCCGCCGGTGCAGGCCGGCATCAACACCCTCATCCAGATGAAGCAGAGCTATCGCGGGCAAGCCAAGCAGGCAGCCAATGCGCTCTGGGGCTCATCAGCGGCGCATGTCCGCTACAAGCATGTCACCGTGGTTGATGACGATATCGACATTCATGATTATGCCGCGGTCGATTGGGCGATTGCGTATCGCGTGAACGCAGGCGAAGACGATGTGGTCATCATGCCGGCGACTTTCGGCTCGGGGCTCGATCCATCGACCCGCCGCCGTGACCGCAATCCCAATCTCTTTGGTACCGGCAAGTGGCACCGGGTGCTGATCGATGCCACGATCAATCTCGATTATGATCCCGACCCGGAGTTCGGCGGCGCCCGTTTTCCCCCCCTCGTCTGGCCGGACCGGGAAGATGTCGACAAGGCTTATGCCCGCTGGCCTGAGCTGGGCCTGGGCAAGCCAACTACTCCCTGATGGCGCGAATGGAGATTGCGATGCCAACGACCGAATCGAGCGTGACGATCCCCTCGGCGGGGCTGCGCCTCGCCGGCACGTTGGGAGTCCCGCAGCCCCCACCCTCACCCTCCCCCGCAAGCGGGGGAGGGAAGGGAGGGGGACGCGATGAGCGCCGCGGCGCATTCCTGGTGCTGCACGGCTTCGGCAGCAGCAGGAATTCCTCAAACGTGCTGGCGCCAAGCAGGATTTTGAACGATCTCGGTTATGTGACTCTCGCATTCGACATGCGCGGCTGCGGGGACAGTGAAGGCGAGCATGGCCGCGTGATCTGCCTCGAGCAGGTGGAGGACACCCGCAACGCCTTGACGTTTCTGGCGCAGCATCCTTCGGTCGATCCGCGCCGCATCGGCGTGATCGGATCGAGCTTTGGCGGCGCGGTCGCGGTTTACAGCGCCGGCGTCGACGAGCGCGTAGCGGCGGTGATCTCCAATGGCGGCTGGGGCGACGGCGAACGGAAATTTCGCGGTCAACACAAGAGCCCGCAGGAGTGGGCGCGCTTCACGGACATGCTCAGGGAGGGCCGCGAGCATCGCGCCAGGACCGGGAAATCGCTGATGGTCCCGCGTTACGATATCGTGCCGATCCCACCTCACCTGCGCAACAATCTCGCCGGCAACGCAATCGAATCGTTTCCGGCCGAGACCGCGCAAAGCATGTTCGACTTCCGCGCCGATGACGTCGCCGGCCGCATTGCGCCACGCCCCCTTCTGCTGCTGCATGCCGCCGGCGATTCGGTCACACCGACCGAGCAGTCGATCGAGCTGTTCAAGCGGGCCGGCCAGCCAACCGAGCTGCATCTGATCAGCAACGCCGATCATTTCATGTTTGGTGTAGGCAACACGCGCGTCTGGGATCTGCTGCGTGGCTGGCTCGGCGAATATTTCCCGGCGGCTACGGCGATTCCCAGACGTGCTGGGGAATTGGCTCACTAGATCACGATGCGACGGTGCAGCTAGAGTAGCCCGGATTGAGCGAAGCGAAATCCGGGGCCTACCTGGTCGGCGAAGTCGTCCCGGGTTTCGCTCCGCTCAACCCGGGCTACCGCTACCGCTAGCTCAATGCAGCGGCCGGATCGGGCGCTGGCGATAGATTGCCACCCATTCGGCGTTCTCCCGCATCGCCTCGACGCCCAGCTCGTGATAGAGCCCGTGCGCGAGCGGCATCGTCTCCTCGTCCATCTCCTGGGGGAGCAGATTACAGGCGCGCTCGAACAGCATGCGCATCCGGTCGTACTGACGCGCCTGCGCATTGAATGCAAGCCGCTCGGCATATCCGGTCAAAACCGCGGCGATGCCCGGCAATATTCCTAGAAACAGCACAATCGCCTGAGCCAGCCAATGATAATCGG
>CATPCO010000433.1 GCA_955652925.1 uncultured Xanthobacteraceae bacterium
CACTGCTCCGTTCTTTTATTTGCAATTCCATACCAGCAAGGTGCCCTACTATTATCTCGCACTTGGCGCGGCGGCGGCCGGCTATCTGGTGGTGTGGAAGCTGCGCCGCAGCCGGCTCGGCTTCCGCCTGCAGGCCTTGCGCGATGACCCGGATGCGGCCGCAAGCCTCGGCATTGCGATCGCGCGCCACAAGGTGCTGGCGTTCATGATCTCGGCCGCGATGATGTCGGTCGCGGGCACATTCTATGCGCAATATGTGCTGGTCCTCGACCCGGAGCGGCTGTTCTCGACGGAGATTTCGATCATTGTGCTGCTCATGAGCGTCCTCGGCGGGAGCGGCACCCTGTGGGGTCCGGCGGTGGGAGCAGCGATTCTGGTGCCGCTGTCCGAATACAGCAGGATCTGGTTCGGCGGCACAGGCCGCACGATCGATCTCATCATCTACGGCATCTTGATCCTGCTGGTGTGCATGTGGCGCCCGAGCGGCATACTGAGCCTGCTGGAGGAGCGCATTCGCCGGCGCGCGACAATGCCATGAGCCCGCTGCTCGAGGTCAAAGGTCTGACCAAGCGCTTCGGCGGGCTGACCGCCAACGCTGATGTCGCCTTCGAGGTCAACAAGGGCGAGATCGTCGGCATCATTGGTCCGAACGGCGCAGGCAAATCGACGCTGTTCGATCTGATCACCGGTTTCCAGCCGCCCGACGCCGGATGCGTCCTCCTGGACGGCCACGACATCACCGGCCTGCGGCCGGATCGCATAAGCCGCCTGGGCGTTGCCCGCACCTTCCAGAAACTCAAACCCTTCCCCGACCTCACAGTTACCGAAAACGTCATCGTCGGGGCGCTCGCCCGCACCTCTGATATGAAGGCGGCGCGCGAGCGCGCGCTGGGGTCGCTTGCCTTCGTGGACTTGCTGGAAAAACGCAATCAGTTCGCGCGCGAGCTCTCCACCGGGCAACGCAAGCGGCTCGAGCTCGCGCGGGCGCTCGCGACCAGCCCGCGGCTTGTCCTCATGGACGAAGTGACGGGCGGTGTCGACCAGCGCTCCATCGCCGCCCTGATCGCGCTCGTCGTCGAGCTCAAGCAGCGAGGCCTCACCATCGTGATGATCGAGCACAACATGCAGGTGATCATGGGGCTCGCCGATCGCATCCTGGCGCTGCACGCGGGGCGGCCCATCGCCTTTGGCGCGCCGGACGAGGTGCGCAGCGATGCCGCCGTCGTAGACGCCTATCTCGGAAGCGTCGACGTTGCTGCTTGAGGTCCGCGATCTCGAAGTCGCCTACGGCGACTATCAGGTGGTCTGGGGCGTGTCGCTCTGCGTTGCCGCCGGGGAAAGCGTGGCCCTGCTCGGTCCCAACGGCTCCGGCAAGAGCACCGTCGTCAATACGATCAGTGGTCTGGTCGAGGCCAAGGCGGGCGAAATTCGCTTCGATGGATTAAGTCTCAACGCCCGGCCGACCCACGTGCGGGCAAGTCTCGGCATCGCCCACGTGCTGGAACGGCGGCGCGTTTTCCCGCATCTGACCGTGCTGCAGAACCTGACCTTGGGAGCGTGGCATCCGGCAGCGAAGGCAGAACGCGCGCGCACCCTGGAACGGGTCTTCGCGCTGTTTCCACATCTCTCGGAGTGCAAGAGCCAGCCTGCACTGACCCTTTCAGGGGGTGAGCAGCAGATGCTCGCGCTCGGCCGTGGTCTCATGGCGCTGCCGCGGCTGCTCATGGTCGATGAGCCCTTCCTCGGCCTCGCGCCGCGCGTCGTGGCGCAGATGAAGTCGGTGTTTGCGGCGCTTGCGGCAGAAGGCCTCGCGATCCTGTTCATCGAGCAAAACGTCCGGCTCGCGCTTTCCCTGGCCGGCCGCGGCTATATCCTGGAAAGCGGGCGCCTCGCCATCGCGGGAGACGCTGCCACCCTGATCGACAGCCCGGAGGTTCGACGGATTTTTCTGGGTGGATAAGCCGCGCGCCCGGACGGGAAGTATATCGCGGGCGCGAAGCTTGTAGGGGCGGGTTTTAAACCCGCCCTTGTGCCACAGGCTCGCTACGAGAGAATTGAATGCCGAACGAGGGCGGGTTTGAAACCCGCCCCTACAAGAGCCACTGATTCAGCGCACCGCTACCACGTTGAAGGTCGCGACCGGGCGCTGGATGCCCTTGAGGGTGCTTCATGCGTCCCTCGCTGTCTGCCGTTTGACCCGCTTGTTTATTTCACGGGTGAGCTGCCGCAGCATTTCGTCGCGGTCGCTCTTTCGAATAATGCGCTCGACCCCGCCATTGAGGCGCTCGCGGTCTTCTTCCGTCAGGTCCTTCGCAGTGATGATCACGACCGGGATGTCCTGCCAGTGCGGCCGTGAGCGAAGCTCGTCAAGGAATTCGAACCCATCCATCTTGGGCATCATCAGGTCGAGAATGATCACGTCGGGCCGCGCGGTGGCGAGCGCCTCGACCGCAACCTGACCGTTCTCTGCCTCGGTCACCTGCCACCCGATCGGCACCAGTGCGTGGCGGACACCGCGCCGGACCAATTCATCGTCATCGACCAGAAGGGCTGTCCCCGAAATCGAGCCACAGATGTTGGTCAGCGTCTCAATGAGCTTGGCGCGGTCCACCGGCTTCACCAGATAATCCGCTGCGCCGAGCGCATAGCCGCGGTTTTTCTGATCCACAATCGACATCAGAACCACGGGAGTGCTTGCCAGCGCCGGATCCCCCTTGATCGCCGCCAGCACCGTCCAGCCGTCGAGATCGGGCATCATAATGTCGAGCGTCACCGCCGCCGGCCGCAGCTCCCGCACCAGCCGCAGTCCTTCCTGGCCGCCGCGCGCCGCGACCGATGCAAAGCCAGCCCGCTCCAGATGCCGCACCACAAG
This sequence comes from uncultured Xanthobacteraceae bacterium, assembly GCA_955652925.1. Lineage (GTDB taxonomy): Bacteria > Pseudomonadota > Alphaproteobacteria > Rhizobiales > Xanthobacteraceae > VAZQ01. Next base: position 2,873 of record CATPCO010000433.1, read on the forward strand.
ATCGCGCGCGGTCGCATCGTCGTCCACGACCAGGATCAGCGG
>CATPCO010000434.1 GCA_955652925.1 uncultured Xanthobacteraceae bacterium
CCTATGACGCGGCCATGCTCATCAACAGCGGTGTTGATGGCGCTGGAGGCGATTTCACCAAAAAAGACGCAGTCCGAGACGCGTTGCGCAAAGCCAATTATGCATCCGTTCGTGGTCCTTACAAATACGGCAATAACCACTTCCCGATCCAGAATTTCTACCTCCAAGAAGCGGTAAAAGGAGATGGGGGCTCTTACACTCTCAGAACGACTGCCCTCGCGCTCAAGGACCACCAAGATCGTTATCATGAGAAGTGCGGAATGAAATGGTGAATCTGTTTTGGAGCGACAGCCAACATTCGGTCATTATTCTGGGCTCCATTCTGCTGCGCGGTGCTGACGTGCTCCAGTGCATGAGTCAGCTTTTGGCCCACACCACGTCCGCGCCCCAGCCGTTGAGTTATGTCTGTTTGGAGAGACTCCGGACATATCCGGCCAGCGACGCCGGATGGCTCGGGAGCGAATGAGCGGAATTGAACTTGAGGCCCCGCCTGAGAATCTGGCGGTCGGAGGTTCCCATCCGTTCGGGCGCCCTTCTGCGCATCAATTACGGAGATCGTACCCCGGGTATGCGTACTTTTTCGCGTGTGCACAGTTTCCGCTCGTGAGTGTGATAAAGCGCAAGGAGCAGGCACAAATGATACTCGTGTCCTTTGTCCTCGCTTCCTGGCCGCATTCTTCGCTTGAATCATGTCATGCCGCCCCTTGATCGATACACGGTTCAGAAGCTTACGAGCGCGGACGTAGCACGCCTTAAGGAGCTGTTGCGGGTGTTCGCCGAGGCGTTTGGCGACATAGAAACCTATCAACGTTCTGTGCCAAGCGATGAATATTTGGCGCAGCTGCTAACCAAGCAGCATTTCATCGTCATGATCGCGATCAAGGGCGAGCAGGTTGTTGGTGGCCTTGCTGCGTATGAGCTGGACAAATTCGAGCAACATAGGCGCGAGATTTATATTTACGACCTCGCCGTACTGGAGAGTCACCGGCGCCAGGGCATTGCTACCGAACTAATAAACGAACTTAGGCGGCAAGCCGCGGAACGAAATGTGTACGTCATTTTCGTGCAGGCTGACCTACGCGATGGCCCGGCAATCGCGTTATATGAATCCCTGGGGAAGAAAGAGACCACATATCATTTCGACATTGAGGTGCCCCGCCCATGACGTGCTAGAGAGATGACGATCACCATCACGCTCGCCGATGCAGATGACCGTAGCGGCTGGCCTGCTCGTAGCAATGTCGGCACCCCGGCTTACACTTTTCTCGTTGCTCCTGGTCCTGGCGCGGCGCTCACGTTCAAAGGCGCCGGCATGCTGATCAACGCCGGCTCTGCCATCGTCGTCAACCAGGGCGGTCGAAGCATGCCCTTTGGCGCTCGCGTCCTTTTGCTTCTTGTTCTTCTCGTCACCGCGTTAGACCCGGCGGTCGCGCATGCTACGCAAAGCAGAGATTTCGCCGGCTTGGTCGATGTCGGCGGCGGTCGCAAGATGTATCTGGAGTGCCGCGGCATAGGGTCTCCTACCGTCGTGTTGGTGGCCGGCCTCAGAGGCTCCGCCGAGGATTGGAACATTGCCGACAAGCCAGGCCCGCGCGTGTTTTCCGGGGTCACCAAGTTCACCAGGGTCTGTGCTTATGATCGTCCTGGAACGCCGGTAGGTGAGAAGCCGAGCCGGAGCGACCCGGTTCCGCAGCCCACCACCGCTGGGGCTGCGGTCGCCGATTTGCATGTCCTGCTGACTGCCGCTGGCGAGGCGGGGCCCTACGTGCTCGTCGCCCATTCTTATGGCGGTCTGATCGCGCGGCTTTATGCCAGTGCCTACCCCCATGATGTTTCGGGTCTCGTGCTTGTCGACGCTCTCTCCGAAGCGCTCAAGGATGCGGAGACGCCTTCGCAGTGGGCGACACAACGAAAGCTGATCGAAGGCGACGTCCGCGAGGGCGTGGCCCAGTACCCCGCCCTTGAAAGGATCGACGTGGATCGCAGCTTTGACCAGATGCGCGCCGCCGCACCGCTGCACCATCTCCCCTTGATGGTATTGTCTGCGGACCGGGCGTGGGGGCCACAAATCCCGTCAATGATTGCTGCGGGCACGCTACCGGCCGATGTGCCGCAGAATTTCGGCTACGTCACTGATGCCGCGCAGAAAGAGGCGCAGGAGAAGCTTGCCCATCTCGCGCCGAACGCGAAACACATCAGCAACACGAACAGCGGCCACGAGATACATAAGGAGCAGCCCCAACTCGTGGTCGACGCAATTCGACAGGTTGTCGACGCGGTGCGCGGCGGGAGCCGCCGGCCGGCGCGCTGAGGGCGGCGCTCTCGGTGGACTATGGCAACCAACAGGTGGCGAGGCGCTGGTACATCGCGTCACCGGCTGATGCTTGGGTTGGTCAACTCATGACATAGCCGGCCAGCGGCACGGGGATGGCTCGGGCGCGAAGGACCCGAAACAGACATGCGTGGCTCTGGATCGCTGTTGCGCAAACTGATTAATGATCTCCATTCCGGCGCAATTTGGTGATTAGATCTGCTCTGTTGGAATGCGAATCGACGCGGTCCTTAGCGCCGACGCGATTCCGTGAAAGTGAATTGCTGGATTAGCCACCGCGTGAGCGTCCAGCAGTCTGGTGGCCGCTCATGGCGATCTTACTGAGACGCGCGACGAAGGCCGATGCGAAGTATATCGCTTTGCTATTAGCCGAACTTGGCTATCCGTCGAAAGAAGCGGATGTTTGCAAGCGCCTCGATCGCTTCTTACAGGGCAACCTGAGCTGCTTTCTAGTTGCACAGTCGGCAAGCGAGGTCATCGGCCTGATCACCGCTGAACTTGTCCCCTATTTCCCAAACGGCTCCACGATTTGCAGAGTTACCAGTCTCATCGTCTCGTCGGACCATCGTAACCGGCGGATCGGTGAGAAGCTGGTGGCCGGCGCGGCCGACTTTGCACGCGAGCATCATTGCTCAGGAATTGAGATCACCAGTGCCGAGCATCGTTTTGATGCGCATCGTTTCTACCAGCGGCTCGGGTTTTCCCGGACCTCATTCAGATTCTTCCAGGCGCTATGAACCATGCGCTCGGTTCAAAAAGCGGTACCAACCCGCACGGCCGCTGCTCGGAAGCCCTTGTCGTTGCAAGTAGCTACCCGTGTCTGTCCATTAAACAGTTCAATCCAGTGAGAGGAAGTTGCGATGCGAACACTGCAACACATCATTTCGCGACTTTTTGCGGCAATCGTGTTCGCATCTATGAACTTTCAGCTCGCCTCTGCGACGCCATTGATGATCGTCGGCAACGACGAGAAGCTGCTACGGGATGACGACGGCAAGCGGGTGCTGTTTCCGGCCGGAAAGGATTCGGTCATGATCCTCGATCTGGCCGATCCTGAAAACCCGAAAATTGTTGCCAATTTGCCGCTCAAGAATTCGGTCGTCGGGCCGCCCGTCAATGTGGCGATCGATCCCACTAATACGATCGCGCTGGTAGCCGATTCAGTCGATATCCGCAAAGAGGGCGATTCCCTCAAGATGGAGCCCGACAACAAAGTCTACATCATCGATCTTAAGGCCAGGCCGCCCAAGCTTGCCGGAACCGTGACCGTGGGCAGGCAGCCGTCCGGGTTGAGCTTCGGTCCACTGGGCGATCTCGCTCTCGTCGCCAACAGCGCCGACAAGTCGATCAGCGTGCTGGCCGTCAAGGGCACTGACGTAAAGGTTGTTGATACGATCGACATGGGCGACATCGTCTCGCACGTGACATTTACGCCCGATGGCAAGTGCGCGCTCGCCACCAAGTTCGACGCCCACAAAATCGCGCTGCTCGACGTGAGCGGTCATAAGGTCATCGACACCAGGCTGGATCTGCCGACGGGGCAATGGCCCTTCAACGTGGCGGTGGCACCGGGCGGGAGGATTGCGCTCAGCGCGGATAGCGGTAATCCAGCCGGTTCGGACGGCAGTGTCGATACGGTGAGCGTGATTGATCTCGAAGCAATGCCGCCGCGTATCATCGATCGCGTCGTGGTCGGTGATGGGCCGGAAGGGTTGGCTATTTCGCCCAAGGGAGATGTTGCGGTTGCGGTGATTCTTGCCGGATCAAACATGAAGAATGCCTATTTCCACCACCGCAATGGAACCCTGTCGGTGTTGCAGATCGAGGGCAAAAAGGTGACCCATGTCGGCGATATCGAGGTTGGCGCCATGCCGGAAGGGGTGGCGTTTACACCTGACGGAAAATATTTACTGGTCGGCAACTATCTCGACCAGGACA
>CATPCO010000435.1 GCA_955652925.1 uncultured Xanthobacteraceae bacterium
GCGACGGCGGCGGCGGGATCCTTGATCATGCGGTTGAGCCCATAAACCGTGCCGCGGATGAAGTCGCGGATCGCTTGCGGGTTCTGCTCGGCAAATTCCGGCCGCGTGATGAGCGCAAGCCCGTAGAGCCCGACGCCGTAATTGGCATAGGCCATGACGCGCACCGCATCCGCGGCAATGTTGACGGCCTGCATGTTGATAAGCACGGTCGGAACATTGCCGCTCACCGCCTCGGCCTCGCCGCGAATGAGCATCGGCTCGCGCAGCTCCGGGGAGACATTGAGCCATTTGATCGAGCTCTGGTCTATGTTGTTGACGCTGGCAAAAAGCGGGAACAGCTGCCGGCTCGCATCACCCGCGGGTGCCGCGATGCTCTTGCCGTTGAGATCCTGCGGCTTGACGACGCTGCTCTTTGCCATGGTCTCGACCGCAAGCGCGGACTTGTCGTTCACCATAAAGACGGCAATGAGCGGACGGCCGGGGTTTTCGCCCATGAAGCGGACCATGGAATAGAGATCGGCCAGCCCGATGTCGTAGGCGCCGCTCGCGACCTTGCTCACCGTGTCGCCCGAGCCGACGCCGCGATCGATGACCACGTTGAGACCCAAGCGCGCGAATGTGCCGTCGCTCGCCGGCAGCGTGAAGGCGCCCTGCTGGCCCTGAAACGCCCAGTCCAGCACAAAGCGGATGGTCTTCGTTTGCTGTGCCTCCCCCGGCACGGCAAGCATGAGCACGCCGAACATGAAACCACTGCTCAAACCCCAGACTTTGCTCCCGTGCATCCTTGTCTCTCCTTGACCGGTGGTGCTCCGCTGCCGCACTAATCGTCGCGCGAACAAACTTGCAGGTCAACCTGCGCTACGCCGCATGACCTTCGCTGCAAAACAATGCCGTATTGTGCGTGGCGGTCGCGTCGTGCTGCCGTCCGGCACCACGGCGACCGATGTGGTCATCGAAGGCGAGCGGATCGCGGCGATCGAAGCCTATGGCAGCGCGCGTGCCGAGTACGTAATTGATGCCGGCGAGCGGCTCGTCCTTCCGGGCCTCGTCGATTCTCACGTCCACACCCGTGATCCCGGGCAGACCGACAAGGAGGATTTCCGCTCGGCATCCTGCGCGGCCGCGCGCGGCGGGATCACCACCATGATGGCCATGCCGAACACGGTGCCGCTGATCGACAGCGCAGCTGCCTTCGACCTGGCGGCACGAGCCGGAGAAAAAAGCATCGTTGATTTCGCGCTCCAGGCGCTCGCGCACCCGTCAAGCATCGAAAATATCGAGGCTCTTGCCGCGCGTGGCGCAGTGTCGTTCGAGCTGTTCCTGGGCGGCGGGCCGCAAACCTTGATCACGCGCGACCGCGCGGTCCAGAGCGCGCTGTTTGCGGCCGTCGCGGGGGTTGGCGGGATCATGGGTGTCTATCCTGACGACTCCGAGCTTGTTGCGCTGCTCGATTGCGGTGGCGATGCGCAGGCCATCGCCCACGCCCATCCCGCCGAGATTGAGGCCGGCGCGCTGCTGGGTGCAGTCGTGTTGGCTGCATCGAAGGGCTGCTGCGTGCACGTGCGGCAAGTCTCGGCGGCGCTCACTGCCATGGTGATCGCCAAGCTGCGCAGGCACGGGGCGCGCCTGACGGCGGAGGTAACGCCGCATCATCTTCTCCTGACGATGGACGATTTCGAGCGCTTTGGTCCCGAAGGGCTGATCATGCCGCCCTTGCGCGGTGCGTCTGATGTTGAGGCGCTCTGGAAAGCGCTGGCCGCCGGCGATATTGCGACGATCGGCAGCGACCATGCCCCGCACCACCGGGATGAAAAGAATGCCGGCCGCTGCGACTTGCGCAAAGCGCCGCCCGGGTTTCCCGGCCTGGAGACATTCCTGCCGGCCGTGCTCACGCAATGGCGCCGCCGCGGATTGACCGACCAGGCATTCGTGCGCGCGGTCTCGCAGACGCCGGCAAATCTGTTCGGGGTGAGCGATCGCAAAGGCACGATCGCAGTTGGCCGGCACGCAGATCTCGTCATTGTCGATGATGCCGTGGATGAAGCCATCGATTGCAACAAGTTCCTGTCCAAGGCGAAATATTCTCCCTTTCACGGGCGGCGAGTGACGGCTCGCGTCGATCTCACCATGGTGCGCGGGGAGGTCGTCTATGCGGACGGCGCGGTTGATACGCATGCGCAGCGCGGCCGCCTTCTGCGCCGGAACCGGAATTAAGCCATGCTCGGGGCACGCGGCATGCTCGGGCTGATCGTGCCCTCGAACAACAGCGTGGTGCTGCCCGAATTCTATTCGGCGTTGCCGCCGGGCGTGACGGCCTACGAAACGCGCATGCGGGTTGCTGGCAGGCTCACCCTCGAGGCCGTGCGCGAGATGGTCGATGATGCGCAGGCAGCGGCGGAGCTGCTGCGCCAGACCGGCGTCGATTTCATCTGTTATTGCTGCATGGCGAGCACCATCGTTGAGGGCTGGCAATGGGAGCAGCTGCTGCTTGAAAGCTTTGTGGCCAATGCGCCGAAGGGAATTGCGTCCGCCAATTCTGCGCTCAAGGATGCCTTGACCGAATTTGGAGCGAAGCGGCTCGTGCTGGTGACACCCTATCCGCAGAGTCTCAACACGCTCCTTCCGGAATTCTTTGCCGCGGGTGGCTTCGAGGTCAAAACAGTCGCAAGCATTCCGGTAGACGAGGTGACCGCCGTGCGCGCGCTCGCGCCCGAGCGCATCGGCGCCACGGCGCGCGCGCTTGATCTCCAGGACGTCGATGCGCTCTGTCTTCTGGCAACGGATATGCACACATTTGGCATCATCGACGCGCTCGAGCAGGATCTCGGCTTACCGGTGTTGAGCAGCAACCAGGCCCTGCTGTGGGCGGGCCTGCGGGCGTTAGGTGTCGGTGATCCGGTCGATGGAGTTGGACAGTTGTTGCGGCGCCCGCGGTAAAAACCAAATGCCGTAGGGTGCGCAAAGGCGTGCCCTTGCACGCCGTGCGCACGCATTCCCGGCCACCGCCTTTGTTCGCGTGCGCACGACGCGCAAAGCGCGCGTCTTTGCACACCCTACGAAGTGCGCACGCGGGCCAGTCCACGATAAGGCCCGAAACCGCGTGCGCACGACGCGCAAAGCGCGCGTCTTTGCGCACCCTACGAAGTTGGGATCACCGGCAGGATGAGTTCGGACATATGATCACGGTCGTGATGGATCGTGTCGGTGCCGATCTTGTCGGGCCGGTAGTAATGCGGCCACAGCGCCTCGGTCACCGGCGAGTCGCCGTTCGCGATTTCGAGGCGAATGCGATGTCCTTGCTTGAACAGATAGGCCATGGGTTCGAGGCTGATTTCCAGCTTGTGGGTCGCCCCGGGGGTAAGCGGCTGCGGATTGCGATGGGTATAGCGCGGCACCATGTCGCTCGTGTGCTCCGCATCGATCTCGCGGTGCGAGGCGCGCAGCCAACCGCGCGTGACAAGCTCGGCAAATGGGTTGAGCCCCTTGGCGCGATCCTCCTGCGCCTGCGGGAATTGATCCGAAAGCTTCACGAACACATCGGTGTCGGCCGCGCTGGTCGAAAGATGAAGGACGAGCTTTATCGGTCCTGCAATTTCAAGGTCCTCCGCAAGCGGCTCGCCGGTGAAAGTGAGCACGCGGCGAATGGAATCGAATCCGCCGGCCGGACCCGAAGGGCCAAAACCCACCACGCCCGCGACCCATGCGGGGTTGGGATAGCTGTAGCTCGTCGAAGGCACTCCCGTGGGTGCTGCGCGCGTGAGACTTCCATCATTGAGCGAGGTGACGCTCCGGGAGGCTACGGGTGAAAGATATAAGGACGTGTATCGGACCTCCGGCGGTGGCCAGGAATCCGTCCGGCGCACCGCGTTCGAGCCGCGCACCGCATATTCCACGTTCGGCCGCGCCAGGTACTCCGTCTTTTCACCCTTAAGATAAAGATCGTAGAACGGCAGCAGCACGCGTTTGTGAAAATCGACGCTGGCGAACTCCGCCGCCGCGGCCCAGGCATTGGGTACGCCCGACATGCGCAACTTCTTCGGCCCCTGCGCGCGCAAGTAGCCGTCGATGTTGCCGCGGGTATGCAGCTGCATCTTGGCCCACACCCCGCTCGAATAGAGCGGCACCTTGATGCGGTCGAGAACATCCCATGCGGAGCGCTCGCGCCAGAATTCATCATTGAGCGGATGCGCCGCGATCATGGCGGTGAGGTCGGTGTCCTGATCGCGCGACGGCCCGCTTGCGGGGTAACGGTTGATAAAGCGATTCTGATACCACCAGTAACCGGGAAAAAAGTCGCACGGGATCCCGCCGTGATAACACCCGGCGCGGTAGAGGTCGGACAAACCGTCATGCGCCCCCAAGCAGGCGAGCGACGGCGGCGCCACCGCTGCCATGAACCACTGCAACATGCAGTAATAGGATTGACCGGTGCCGCCCACCTTGCCGTTGCACCAGGGCTGCCGGCCGACCCATTCGATCACGTCGTAAAGATCGTTTTGATCGTTGCGGCCAAGAAAATCGAAGCTGCCGCGGGAGCGCCCGCTGCCGCGCACGTCCATATGAACGAAGGCGTAGCCGTTCTCGGCGTAGAAATCGATCGGACCGGTCTCGCGCCAGAGAAATTGCGGACTGGCGGGGAGGATATTGTTGTCGAAGCGATAGGGTGAGGCGGCAAACAATGCGGGATAGGGACCGCTTCCCTCGGGTCGATAAACGCGAACGCCGATCGGCACGCCGTCCCGGGCGGAAATCTGCACGTCCTCCTCGAGCATTCAATCCTCACGAATTAGTTGCTGACAAGGCCGCATGCTTACCATACCGCATCCGAAAAACTCGGTCTGCAAAACTCAGTGTCCTTCCGATACCACGACGGACCACCACGGCCCCTGAGTTGCGCCGAAGAGTGCATTCCAATACCAAGCCGATACATCCGGAAAAGCAGCTCCACGCGCATCGCGGATGAGCTCGCATACTGTCATGACGTCTGCACCGTGGCTGGCGCGAAGACAGCCCATGGCATGCCCGCCAGCGTCCCTTCGCGCGGGGAGCGGCGTGATGCTGTAGCCAATGCCGCGCAAACAATCCGCGGCGGAATGCAGGCGGCGCGTCGGCACGCCGACCCATCGCATGACAATCTCGCGCTTTCCGTCCGAGAAGCGGCCGATGCGCCCGGGAAAGTCGCGCGCCATGGCAATCTCGCGCTGGGTGAGCGGCATCTCCGTGAGCGCACGTCCTTCGTACGCAAGCGGCCATCCGGCAAAATGGAGATCGCCGGCAGCAGTTTGGTTGCGCCCCGGCAAGAGCGGCGCGGA
>CATPCO010000436.1 GCA_955652925.1 uncultured Xanthobacteraceae bacterium
CCTGGATCTCCTGCAAATAGCCGCGCGTCCATTCCTCCTCCAGGCAGATGAACTGCCAGCCGGTTTTGCGATCAACCTTCTCCGTGATGTACACGCCCGCGAGCTTTTCCTCCTCGGTGAGATAGCTCATCATGTGATTGTTGGGCGTGATGTTTGAGAACAGCGAGCCGCCGCTCGTGTAAGTCTCGATGAGATTGCGCACACCCCCCATGATCATGTCGCCGGAGAATACGGTCGCCTTGGTGCCGTCGGAGAAGGTGAGCGTCAGCACGCCCCAATCCTCAACATCGACGGGATTGGCCTTGATATAGCTGCGCTCCTGCGGCGACAGCGAAGCCGCGACATTGCCGACGTCCGCGGTCACCGCCGTTACCCTGATCTCCTCGCCGCGCGCCTTCGCTTCCACCTGCTTGAGATAGAGCACGCTCGAGAGCGGATGGCATCCCATGCGGATGAGGGAACCGCCGCCGGTCATCGCCCATTGCGCGGCGTGCGGCGCATGCGAGCCGCTGTGGCTCTCCTCCGCCTTCATGAACAGGATCTTGTCCTTCGTCGCATTGAGTATCTCGACGGTTTTCGCCAGCGCCGGAGCGTAGACCCAATCTTCCGCATACATGAAGAGCCGCCCGCTCGCCTTGATAGCGCCGCAGGTCTTTTCCATTTCCTCCATGACGCGCTCGTACATGAGCGCCTTCGGCACATCCCTGCCGATGGGGACCTTGTCGCCGGCGCGCCCGAAATATCCCGTAAACGGCTTCTCACAGATCACGTGCTTTCCCGCCTGCACGGCATCGATCATCATGGTCGCGTGCAAGGCCGGCGGCGTGCAGATATCGATGATCTCCACCGCTTTGTCGCGCAGCAGGTCGCGGAAATTCCGGTAGGTCGCAGGAATCTGATGCTTGCTGGCAAAATCGCGGACATGATCGCCGCGCGCCGCAACCGCCGCCACTTCCACTTCGACCCCATAGACCCGCTTGTAGGCGTACATGTGCAGCTCGGCGACAAAGCCGCACCCAACCAGGCCTACTTTGACCTTCTTCACGACCGTGCTCCTTCTGTACGCATCGTAGGTTGGGTCGAGTTCTTCACGAGACCCAACAACTAATTGTGCTGGGTCTCGCAAAAAAAGCTCGACCCAGCCTACGTTCCGAGCCTGTACCCGGTGAAGAACGTCGCTACCGGATCTTCATCGGCAGCGCGTTGAGGCGAAGCTCTCCGACCGCGCCGCCGTAACTCGGGACGAAACCGGGATCGGCAAGCCTCGCCTGCGGGAAACGCGCGAGCATCCGGCGGATCGCAATGGTGATGGTGGTACGGCCGAGAATATTGCCGATGCAATGATGCGGGCCGGTGCCGAACGCCATGATCCGCTGCGGCCGGCGATGGATGTCGAAGCGCATGGGATCGGGAAAAACCTCGGGATCGTAGTTGGCGGCCTGCGGTGAAGGCCGCACCACCATGCTCTTGAGAATCTTCGTCCCGCCCACTTCGGTATCCCGGGTCGCCACGCGCGGAAAGGTGAAATAGCCGTTGCTGGCAATGCGCAGGCATTCCTCCACCGCCGCGGGGACAAGGCTCGGATCGGCGATGAGCTCGGCAACCGCGTCGGGGTGGGAATAAAGCGTATAGAGCGCACCGCCGGCAGCGCGGCTGGTCGCCGAGAGCGCCGCCCCGCAGATCGTGAAAATCTGATCGAACAGCTCCCGGTCGGTGAGCTTGTCGTCCTGATCGCGCGCCGTGATCAGATCGTTGATGAAATCGGGCCGCGCCTTGACGCGGCGCTGGGCGATGATCGCGTGCACCAATTGCGCCGCGCGCTCGAAAGCCTCGACGCATTCCGGCGCAAACTTCTCCCCCGGCCTGGTATAGGTCGTGAGCGGCAGCACCTCGTGAAAGGCGAGGAAGATCTCCTTCTGCCGTTCGTCGAGATTGGCCATGGCGGTGAGCAGCGCGCCGACGACGAGTTTCGCGCCATAATCGCGCATGCCGTCGAATTCATTGCCGCCGCGTTCGATGGCGTCGAGCATGCCCTCGATAATTTCGGTGATGCGCGATTCCAGGCGGCGCAGACTGCGGGACGAGAATGCCGGCATGAGCAGCCGGCGAATCCTGGCGTGACGCTCGCCGTCCATCTGGGTGATGAATTGCACCCCCATGAACTTGTCGAACTGCTCGAAACCGCGCCCGCGCGGCACGTCCGATGAGAAGCGCCCGGGATCGGAGAACACCTCGTGCACGTCCGCGTAGCGGCCGCAGACCACCTGGGGCGGCCCGGATGAGAGCACATAGAACGGCGGCCGCCGCGCCCATTCTGCGAGGATGCTGCGCGCGTTCTGCTTGAACTCGCTGCCGCCGAGGTCCACCTCGACAACCTTGTTCAAGTCCAAATCGGCAAGCATGCTCATTTCCTGCAAGCACCGCGCGTCGCAATTGTTGCATTCGTGCCGCCTGGATGAAAGAGCTCGATTGTCCGCGGGATGAACTTGGGTCAAGATAGGGTAAGCGGCAATGCGCGGTCAAAAGACCGGGCGCGCTGCGCTCATTTCACCACGCCAAGGTCGACGGAGCGCTATCGTGATTAGTCCGGCGGAGCTTGTCGCAATCGATGTTCACACCCATGCCGAAATATCCGCGCGCGAACCGATCGACGAGCTTTACGCGGAGCGAAGCAAGGCGATGGCGGAGTATTTCAAGGGCGCGACCCATCGCCCGACGGTTCCCCAAGTCGCCGCCTACTACCGGGCGAGAAAAATCGCCTGCGTGATCTTTCCCGTCGACAGCGAGCGCGCCAGCGGCGAGAAAAGAGTATCGAACGAAGAAGTCGCGGAGCTCGCGGCGCAAAACAGCGATATCATGATTCCCTTCGCCAGCATCGATCCCGCGAAGGGACGCATGGGGGCGCGCGAGGCGCGCCGCCTCATTCGCGACTTTGGCGTGAAGGGTTTCAAGTTCCATCCCTCCATGCAGGGATTTTTTCCGAACGACCGCAGCGCCTATGTTCTCTACGAGGCGATTGCGGAGGCGGGCCTTCCCGCCCTGTTTCACACCGGGCAGACCGGGGTCGGCGCCAATATGCGGGGCGGAGGCGGCATCCGTCTCAAATATTCCCATCCCATGTATCTCGACGATGTCGCGGTCGATTTTCCCGACATGCCCATCATCATGGCGCATCCGTCCTTTCCATGGCAGGAAGAGGCGCTCTCGGTGGCGACCCACAAGCCGCAGGTCTACATCGACCTCTCCGGCTGGTCGCCGAAGTATTTTCCGCCGATCCTCGTGCAATATGCCAATTCGCTCCTCAAGCATAAGATGCTGTTCGGGTCCGACTACCCCCTGATCACTCCGGACCGCTGGCTCGCCGATTTCGAGAACATCCCGATCAAGCCCGAGGTGCGGCCGCTGATCCTCAAGGAGAATGCGGCGAAGCTGCTTAAGCTCGACGGCAAGGCCGCTTGATCATGACGCAAGAGACTGCGCTACCGCCGTCGCTGCAAGTGGAATGGCGCGACGAGATCGCAATCCTGCGCCTCGCGCGGCCGGAAAAACGAAACGCGCTCAACGATCCCACGGTGCTGGGGATCGGCACGTTCTTCTCGCAGCTGCCCGCGCATGTGAAAGTCATCGTACTGGACGCGGCCGGCGAGAATTTTTCAGCCGGGCTCGATCTCTCGGAGCTCTCCGAATGCAACACCATGGAAGGGGTGATGCATTCCATGATGTGGCATCGCGTGTTCGCGCAGGTGGAGCTCGGAGCTGTGCCCGTCGTGGCCGTGCTCAAGGGCGCAGTGGTGGGAGGCGGCCTCGAGCTTGCGGTCAGCGCTCACATCCGCATCGCCGAGCGCTCGGCCTATTACGCGCTGCCGGAGGGCCAGCGCGGAATCTTCGTGGGCGGCGGCGCCTCCGTGCGCGTGCCGCGTCTCATTGGGGTGGCGCGCATGGCCGACATGATGCTCACCGGCCGAATGTACAATGCTGAAGAGGGCCAGGCGCTCGGAATCTCGCAATATCTCGTCGAGAGCGGCGCGGGTCTCGCCAAAGCACTCGATCTTTCGGCCCGGATCGCCGCCAATTCCCCGGTCACGAACTTCGCCGTCATCCAGGCGCTGCCGCGCATTGCCGAGACCAATCCGCACGAAGGTTTCCTGATGGAGGCGCTGATGGCAGCCATCGCCCAGGGCAGCGACGAAGCCAAAAGCCGCATGCGCGCCTTTCTGGAAAAGCGCGGGAAAAAGGTGACGGAGTTTTAGGTGATGGTGAAGACCCCGGCCACGGGCTCCAAATTGAAGATGTCTTCTCGCCGCAGGTGATTCGGAGGCGCCTGAGCCTGACACGAGAGCAGTTTGCGGCAGCGCTGCGTATTCCCGTCGAGATGTTTCGCAATTGGGAACAGGGCCGCAAAGCGCTGGATCCGGCTGCTCGTTCTTTGCTGATGATCGTGGCGCGCAATCCGGAAGCTGTATTGGCGGCGTTGGCCAGCAACGCGGCCGGAGTAGTGGAGTGATTCCTTGAAAGTTATCCTATGCCGTCATTCCGGGGCGCCG
>CATPCO010000437.1 GCA_955652925.1 uncultured Xanthobacteraceae bacterium
GCTCAACGACGTTGCGCTTGATGTCGAGTCACAGGCCGCGTTTGGATTGCTCGGAACCGCGGCGCGCGCGGCCATACCCTCTCTTGAAAGGGCGCTGGCCGACAATGCGTTTGTCGATCTTGTCCCCGTCGCAGAGAACGCGCGCAGGAACCTGGAAGCCGCCGTTGCCGATTTCCGTAAACGCAGCGACAGCGTTGCGGTCGATGCGCAAGTAACCGACCTGCGGTTTGTCGATGTGCAATTCGACGCAAAGACCCTGCGGGTGATTGCCGAGGCCGGCGGGACCGTGCGGGCTTCGGTCACCAGCCTCCTGCCGATGGACCGGCAGTAGCCATGACTCGTTTGTGAATATGCACCATGAGCGCCATGGCGAAGAGCGGAGTGGCGAGATTGACAATCGGAATTGAGACGAAGGCGGCGATGAACAAACCGGCAATGAAGACCGTGCCCCGGTTGCGTTTGCGCACCATCTTGGCGAGCCTCACAGGATGATACCGCATGGCGGCCAGCTCGAAATACTCGCGCCCCAATAGGTACGCGGTCGCCACGAAAAAAATTACGACGCCGGCGCCCGCGATGAGCAGTGATGCGAGCGCCAGGAGATAAACGGCGAGCGCGAGCAGCGCGGTCTTTGCTCCTTCGAGCATGGCGCGCATGAACGGCAGCGGTGATCCGACGGGCTCGCCGGGATAGTGGACGCGTTCCACTTCGAGTGCGACATCGTCCACAAAGAAACTTCCGACCAGCGCGGTCACAACCGGCATCAGAAAGACCGATCCGAGAATGAGGCCGAGACCTGCCGCCACCGACAATATCCAGGCAAGAATTGCCAGCGGAGTATGTGCCGCGGGCCCAAGGACGTTCTCGGCCCAAGTCTCCCCGCTTCCTGCGAGCCAAATCAGTCCCCGGTGAACGGCAATGCCGCCGATGACAAGGAGGACCAGGGCAAGCCCGATCGACTTCCACAGAATGGCTCGAAACGGCGGAGAAAAAATCTGCGAGAGCGTCTTGATCGCGGCGTCGAGCATCGTCTTTCTCCGGTCGCTCCCAATCCGCTAAGGTCCACGCCATGATACGCTGGACCCGCCGGTCATTTCTTGCCGCTTCGGCAGCCGCAGCCGTGGCACCCGCCGAGGGTGCGCCGCGACCGCCGCCCCCATCGGAACCGCCGCGTTCCGGCTATGTGGACTTTATCATTGTCGGCGCCGGCACTGCCGGCATTGCCGCCGCGCGGCGTCTTGCCGCGGCCGGCAAGCGTTTCGTCGTGATCGAGGCCGCCGCTGAAATCGGTGGCCGCTGCATCACCGACAGCAAGACGTTCCCGGTGCCGTACGATCGCGGCGCCCATTGGATCTATGCCGCTGACATCAGTCCGGTTGCGAGGCTCGCGCCGCAAACGGGCCTGGCCCTCTATACCGCTCCGCCCGGACAGCGCATGCGCATCGGCCGGCGATATGCGCGCGAAGGGGAAATGGAGGATTTCCTGGCGACCATGGTGCGCGCGAATGCCGCCATTGCCGACGCCGCACGCAAGAACGACGTGGCCTGCGCGCAGGCGTTACCAAAGGACCTGGGCGAATGGCGGCCCACGATCGAGTTCACGCTCGGAGCTTATGCCTGCGGCAAGGATCTCTCGGAGGTCTCGACCGCCGATCTCGCGCGCTCGATCGAGCGCGACAACGCCGCCTTCTGCCGGCAGGGTCTCGGAACCTTGCTGGCGAAGCTCGCGCCGCCAGCAGCAACCCAGGTCGCCACGCCCGTTACGCGCCTCGGATGGGCGCGATCGGGCGTGGAAGTGGAAACCACCAAAGGACAATTCCGGGGCAATGCAGCCATAGTGACCGTTTCGACCAATATCTTGACCTCAGGCAAGATCAAGTTCGAGCTGCCGAAGCGCCATCTCGACGCCGCGAGCAAGCTCAGGCTGGGTCATCGGGATCGGGTTGCCCTTGAGCTCAACGGTAATCTGCTCGGCCTGCGCGCCGATGAGCTCGTCTTCGAGAAGAGCGAAAACAAAGCGACCGCTGCCCTGTTCGCAAACGTCGCGGGCTCGACCGTCTGCACTATCGATGTCGGCGGAAGCTTCGGACGCGACCTTGCGAGCAAAGGGCCGGAGCAACTGGTGGATTTTGCAATAACCTGGCTCACCGGTCTTTACGGCGGCGACATCAAGAAAAACGTGAAGCGTCAGGCGGTCACCCGGTGGGCGCAGGAGCCCTGGGCGCTCGGAGCCATATCCGCTGCGGCCCCGGGGGCACAGTCCGCACGCAAGGTGCTGATGGAGCCGATCAGCAATCGCATCTTCTACGCGGGCGAAGCCGCGCATGAGACACTTTGGGGCACGGTGGGCGGAGCCTGGGAATCGGGAGAGCGCGCCGCTGATGCAGTGTTAAAGATCTTTGGGCGGAGTTGAGGGGTTTCACGCCAAGCTGCGCAAACTCTGACTTGTCATGCGTGGATCTTGACCTGGTCGAGCCCGGCAATGACGAGGATGGGTCGATCATTACGAGGGTTGGTTTCACGCACGCAAGGTCGCGCCGGTGCGTTTGCTCACCTCGGCGACAATCTTTACCGCCACCGCCTCGATTTCCTGATCTGTCATCGTCTTCTCACGCGGCTGGAGCGTCACCGATATCGCAATCGATTTTTTGCCGGGCTCGATCCCGGCACCCTGATAGACGTCGAATACGGTGATCTTGCTGATGAGCTTTCGATCAGCGCTTTGAGCTGCGCGTACGATGTCACCGACGAGCACCGAACGATCGACCACGAAGGCAAAATCGCGCTCGACCGGCTGGAACGGTGAAAGCTCGAGCGGCGGCTTCGCGCGCGAAGCTTTCGCCCGTGGCTCAGGAATATGTTCCAGGATGATCTCGAACACCGCCAACGGGCTGCGCGCACCCAGCGCTTCGAGTGTACGCGGATGCAATTCCCCGAAATGCCCAAGCACGTTCTGCGGACCGATTTGGATGGTGCCGCTGCGGCCGGGATGAAACCAGGCAGGTCCTCCCGGAACAACTTGCATCGCCTGCGGTGGTGCGCCCGCGGCCGCAAGCGCAGCGAGCGCATCGCCCTTGGCATCGAAGGCATCAACTTCTTTGGTGGGCATCGACCAGTGCCGGCCGGCGCCGGTTGGGTTGGCGAGGCCTGTACGCACGCCTGCGGCAGCGGTGAGCTGATCGTCCGGCTGATCGCCCCGGAAAATCTGTCCTACCTCGTAGAGCGCAACATCCCCCCAGCCGCGATCGGCATTTTGCTGCGAAGCCGCGACCAGGCCCGGGATGAGACTCGGCCGCATATCCGAGAGATCCGCAGCAATCGGATTGGCAAGCGCCAGCTCAGGCTTGCCGCCGCCGAACAGCTCGGCCTGCGCGCGCGAGACAAAAGACCAGGTGACCGCCTCGACCATTCCGCGCGCGGCAAGTGCGCGCGCTGCCTTGCGCCGGCGCATCTGCAGCGGCGTGAGCACGGGCTTGCGCGACGTCACGCCGCGGTCGAACGGCGTTGCCGGGATGCGATCGACCCCGATAATCCGCACAACCTCTTCAACGATGTCCGCGGGCGCGTGCACGTCCGTGCGCCATGAGGGCAGCGTGATTTGCAGATGCCGCTCGCGCGGATGAACGGAAAAACCGAGCGCCTCGAGCACCTGCCTGACCTCGGCGGGATCAACCTCAAGCCCGGCAAGCCGTGGCAATTCGTCGAGCCGAAAATCGATCTCGTGCCTCGGCAGCTCCACCTTGCCCGCCACTACCACCTCGGAAGGCTCGCCCCCGCACAGATCGAGTACCATTGCGGTCGCAAGCTCGAGTCCCGGCAGCATGAAAGCGGGATCGACGCCGCGCTCGAAGCGGTAGCGTGCGTCGGAGCTGATGCCGAGCTTGCGGCCGGTCTCCGCAATGTTTGCCGGATCCCACAAAGCGGATTCGATCAGCACATCCGTTGTTTCGAGCGAGCACCCGCTCGCTTCGCCGCCCATGATTCCAGCAAGCGACTCGACCCCGTTCCCGTCGGCGATGACACAGATCGCCGGATCGAGGGTGTACGATTTGCCATCCAGCGCGAGCAGCGTTTCACCCGCGCGCGCACGCCGGACGGTCAAACTGCCCTTCACCTTGGCGGCATCGAATACGTGCAGCGGCCGCGCGCGGTCATAGGTGATGAAATTGGTGATATCGACCAGCGCGTTGATGGGGCGCAGCCCGATGCCGGTGAGGCGACGCCGCAGCCATTGCGGTGAGACCGCATTCTTCACTCCGCGCACGAGCCGCAAGCCGAAGGCCGGACAGAGCGAAGGGGTGGTTCCAAAATCAAGGCTCACCTTGGTCGGGCACGGAAATCGGCCCGCTACCGGTTCAACGGGGCGATCCTTGAATTTGCCCAGCCCGGCGGCCGCGAGGTCACGCGCAATGCCGTTTACGCCTGCGCAATCACCGCGGTTCGGCGTGAGATTCACGTGGATCACGGGATCGTCCAAACCCGCCCACTGACCATAGTTTGCGCCCACCGGCGCATCCTCCGGCAGCTCGATGATCCCTTCGTGATCATCGGAGATTTGCAGCTCGAATTCCGAGACCAGCATTCCGCGGCTTTCGACACCGCGGATTTTCCCGATGGCAAGCGTGATGTTTTTTCCCGGGATGAAGGCGCCGGGCGGGACAAATACCCCTTTCATGCCCGCGCGCGCATTCGGCGCCCCGCATACGACCTGCACCGGGTCGCCGCTGCCGGTGTCGACCATGCAGACACGCAGCCGATCGGCGTTCGGGTGCGCTTGCGCGGAAACGACACGCGCGATGGAGAAAGGAGCAAGCAATTTGCCGCGGTCGAAGACATTCTCCACTTCGAGCCCGATCATGTTGAGCTTGTCGACGATCGACGCGAGCGAAGCGCCGGTCTCGAGATGCTCCTTGAGCCAGGCGAGCGTGAATTTCATCTCAGCTTCACGTCTCGCAGTTAACGGGCTACGGGCGGGGCGGGTCCCCTCCCCCGCTTGCGGGGGAGGGTTAGGGTGGGGGCTGCTTCAATCGCGGCTGCAATGGTTTCCAAGACCCCGTCCCGATTTGTCAGTACGTCGTAGTTGTTGAACCGGAGAACGCGAAAGCGCTTACTTGCAATAAACGCATCTCTGCGCCCATCTCGCTGTTCTTGCTTCGATTCGAAGTGCTGCCCGCCGTCGAGCTCGATTACAAGCCCGCAAGCATGACAGACAAAATCAACAATGTATGGACCGATTGGCACCTGTCGTCGAAAGTGTGCGCCTTTCGTGCGGTGAGCACGCAAGGCAGCCCATATGAGCCGTTCGGCATCAGTTGAGTTAGCTCTCAACTCCCTTGCACGGGCACGCTGCCGGGTGGAGACCTGCCAATTCGGCCCTCGCTCTTCCGTTCTCGTTTGTTGACCCCCTCCCCAACCCTCCCCCGCAAGCGGGGGAGGGGGCGGCCTCGTGCTGTCGCGCGCCATCCCACGATCGCGCCGATTAGCCACTTAGTCCTCCCGCCAGCGTGGGAAAATCGAGCGGGCGGAACCCGTAATGCGACAACCATCGCACGTCGGCTTCGAAGAACGCGCGCAGATCGGGCATCCCGTATTTGAGCATGGCGATGCGATCGATCCCCATGCCCCAGGCGAAGCCCTGATA
>CATPCO010000438.1 GCA_955652925.1 uncultured Xanthobacteraceae bacterium
GACCCTCGCGATTGACCCTCGCGATTGACATCGGCATGCATTCCAAACTATCGCGGTCACCATTGCCCGCCCCGCTTGCCGAGCGGAAGAATGGAATCATGCGATGGTCGCAAAGCTATTTGGCCTTGCAGGAAAACGCATCTACGTGGCGGGCCACACCGGCATGGTCGGCTCCGCGATTGTGCGCCGTCTTTCGACCATTCCAGGTGAGATCATCACCGCGCCCCGGGCCGTCGTCGATCTGGAACGACAGGACCAGACGGAAGAGTTTCTCAATGCGCGCAAACCCGATGTCGTGATCGTGGCCGCCGCCAAAGTCGGCGGAATCCATGCCAACAACGCCTATCCCGCCGAATTCATCTCCGTGAATCTGGCGATCGCCCGCAACACCATCGATGCGAGCTACAAGGCAGGCGTGAAGAAGCTTTTGTTTCTTGGCTCGTCCTGCATCTATCCCAGGCTTGCTCGCCAGCCGATGGCGGAGGGGGAATTGCTGACCGGCCCGCTCGAACCGACCAACCAATGGTACGCCGTGGCCAAGATCGCCGGTATCAAGCTGTGCCAGGCCTATCGACGTCAATACGGCGCCGATTTCATTTCGGTCATGCCGACCAATCTCTACGGTGCCGGCGACAACTACCATCCCGAGAACAGCCACGTGGTGGCGGCATTGATCCGGCGCTTCCACGAGGCCAAGCATCGTCGCACTCCCTCGGTGACCGTGTGGGGTACGGGAGCGCCGCTGCGCGAATTCCTGTTTGTCGACGATCTTACCGACGCCTGCGTGTTTGTTCTGGAGCACTATTCGGACGAGCAGCATGTCAATGTCGGCAGCGCGCAGGAGATAACGATCGCCGATTTTGCCAAGCTGGTGGCCGAGATCGTGGGCTATCAGGGCCGGCTCGTCTTCGACACGTCGCGCCCGGACGGCGTGCCGCGCAAGCTTCTGGACAGCGCCAAGCTCAACGCGATGGGATGGCGGGCGCGCACGCCGCTACGCGAGGGACTTGCGCGAACGTATGAGGCGTTCCTCGCGGGTCATCGTGGCGTGTAGGCTCGCTGCCGCAGTGGTAGCCCGCGTTGAGCGCGCGAAACGCGGGGCCGCCCCGGGCCGCCCCGGATTTCGCTTTCGCTCAATCCGGGCTACCCCGTCACGAATGTTGGGTCTCGTGAAGAACTCGACCCGACCTACGAGTCTACGCTACGAGTCTACACCGCGCGTCGTGCACCAAGGACAAGGTATTTCACGAACTTGAACAAGGCGTAGAGCGTCAGCTCGACCGTGGCCGTAAGCAAAAGAAGAAATATCGAACGCTGGCCCAGATCGTCGGTGATTGCGCCGCGGATTTTGTACTTCATGTCGTCGGGAAGATAGGTCTCCACCAGCGTGTAAAGCGCGTTGGTCAAAGGCAAAAGCTTCGCGTAGCTCCTGCCCAGCCAATCGAGACGATAGGCGTGCAGATAGGCATAGATTGCGTAAACGACCATAATCGTCACGGCCAGCAGGATGACCTTGCCCAGGAACAGCCAGATGAATCGGGGCTCGCGCCGGGGCAATTTGCGCAAGGCCATGGCCTCGTTCCGCGTTCCCATCTGTTCCATCCGGGCAGAGTTACCGCGATTCGGCTATTGCGGTCACGCGCCAAGGTATCCGCAACCACAGAGAGCAACGCCCGCTGCCGGTTCCCGGGTGCCGCCCCCGCGGCATCCGGGCTACTTTTTTGCAGCGGTTGGTTTAAGCTCTTTTGCTTCATGGGCCCGAAAATTGCATGGTCCCAATGACAAAGCCTGCAAGTGGGGACAACATGATTGACCGCAGACGTGTGATCCGGGGTGGCGTGGCCGCCGCTGCTTCCCTTACGGTTAGCGCGCCGCACCTTGCCCGCGCCCAACACAAGGCCAAGGTCCGCTACAACGAGGTCGTGCGCTCGGTCCTTTACGTGCCCGCCTATGTCGCTATCGCGAAGGGATATCTGGAGCAGCAGGGCATCGAGCAAACCATGGCGACCGCCCAGGGCGGGGACAAATCCATGGCGGCACTGCTGAGCAATAGCGCCGACATCGCGCTGATCGGGCCGGAAACGGCGATTTATGTTCTCACCAGCGATTCGCCAGTCAAGGTGCGCATCTTCTGCGGGCTCACCTCGACCGACGGCTTCATGCTGCTCGGCCGCGAAAAGGTGGACAAGTTCAACTGGAACATGCTGCGGGGTAAGGAGATCCTGGGCTTCCGCCCTGGCAGCACGCCGCTCCTGTTCCTCGAAGCGGCGTTGCGCAAAAACGGCATCGATCCGCTCAAGGACGTCAAGCTTGTGAACAACGTCGCGATCCCCGCGCGGGTGGGTTCATGGCTCTCCGGCCAGAATCAGTTCGCCATCTTCACCGAGCCCGATCCCTCGCAGCTGGAGCTCGACGGCAAGGGCTATTTCATGGCGTCGATCGGCGAGACCGTCGGGTTTGCCGATTACACCGCCTTCATGGCGACGGACAAATATATCCAGGAAAATCCCGATACGATCCAGGGCTGGACCAACGCGATCTACAAAGCGCAGCAGTGGACGCTCGCTGCGCCAACCGATGAAATCGTCAAAACGATCGAGCCGTTCTTTCCGGGCGTGGATCCGCGCGCGCTTGCGGCCGCGTCCGATCGCTACCGCAGGCTGAAAATCTGGAAGCCCTCCCCCGTCATCGAGCCGGGCCCGATCGAGAAGTTTCAGGACATCCTGATCGAGGGCGGCGTGCTCACCCCCGACAAGCGGGTCAAGTTTGCAGACCTCGTTCGCACCGAGTTCGCCAGCAAGGCCAAGTGATCGTGGCGCCATCCGGCGGCGTCTTGCCGAAGGTCGAGCTGCGCAATGTCAATATGCAGTACTTCGGCCTCGAAGGGGAGACCGAAGCGCTTAAAGACATTTCCTTCTCCGTGGCACCCGGCGAATTCATCGCCATCATCGGGCAGAGCGGATGCGGCAAGAGCACCCTGCTCTCGCTGATCTCCGGCATTCTGCGGCCCACCGACGGCGCGGTCCTCGTCGACGGAAAGGCCGTCAGCGGTCCCAACCGCAAGGTCGGCTACATGCTGCAACAGGATTATCTGTTCGAGTGGCGCACCATTCTGGAAAACGCGGTGCTCGGTGCCGAGATCCAGGGCGCGGACATGAGGAAGGCGCGCCGACGCGCCAAGGAGCTGTTGACCAGATACGGTCTCGGCCAGTTCCTCGATTACCTGCCGCGGCAGCTGTCGGGCGGTATGCGACAGCGCGTTGCGCTCGCGCGGACGCTTTGCACGGAGCCCGACGTCGTGCTGCTCGACGAGCCGTTCTCGGCGCTCGATTCGCAGACACGCCTTGCGCTTGCGGACGAGATTACGGACATCCTGCGCAGAGAAGGCAAGACAACCATCCTGGTAACGCACGACATCGGCGAAGCGATCAGCATGGCGGCACGCGTCATCGTGCTCTCGCGCCGACCCGGCCAGATGAAATCGGATCATCCCATAGCCTTTGCGTCCTATGACGGGCGGCGTCCGACAACATTCGAGGCGCGCAACGCGCCGGAGTTCAACCGCTATTTCAACACGCTGTGGCAGGAGCTCGAAGTCCATGTCGAGGGTTGAGCAGCTCACAATGGCGACCCCAAGCCTGCAATACCGGGAGTGGCTCGCGCGCGAGCGGCGCGGCCGCCTTTCCGTGCGCGCGGCGCAATTCGCCATCCTCGTGGTGTTTCTGGTGCTGTGGGAGGCCCTCCCGAGAGCTCAGATCATCAATCCCCTGCTCACCAGCTATCCCTCGGCACTGTGGCCCACATTCCTTGAACTGCTCAAGGAGACGCCGCGTCAGGCGAGCATCCTCACCCACACCTGGTTCACGGTTTTTGCGACGGTGATCGGATTTTCTGCCGCGATGGTGTTGGGCATCGCGATTGCTGCGGCGCTGTGGTGGTGGCACGATCTTTACAAGGTGCTCGACCCCTATCTGGTCGTGGCGAACGCCATGCCGAAAACGGCGTTCGTGCCGATCTTCTATATCTGGCTTGGCGCGACGCTCTCGATCTATGGGATGTCGCTCGCGATCTCGTTGTTCATCACCATCCTGATGATCTACAATGGCTTTCAGGGCATCGACCCGAACAAGATCAAGCTTGCGCAAACGTTTGGGGCGACGAAGGGCCAGGTGCTCAGCAAAGTCGTGCTGCCGGGAAGCATTCCAACCCTGATTGCGGCGCTGAAAGTCAACGTGGGCCTGTCAATGGTGGGCGTGGTGGTGGGCGAATTCCAGTCCGCCAATATCGGGCTTGGTTTTCTCATTCAATACGGGAGCCAAATCTTCAAGCTCAACATCGTGATGACGGCAATAACGATTTTGGCGCTGATCTCTTCCGTGATGTACCTCGCGATCTCCTGGCTGGAGGCCGCCGTGATGCGGCGCCGATGAATCGCCGCGAATTCATTGTGCTCTTTGGCGGCGCAGCGAGCGCCGTGCCGATCCGCCGAACATGGGCGCAGAGCTACCCATCGCGCGCCATCACCCTCGTTGCTCCCATTGCTCCGGGAGGGGGCGTGGACACCGTAGCGCGGATCATTGCGGAGAAGCTGCAAGAGCGACTGCCGCAACCGGTCGTGGTGGAGAACAGGACGGGCGCAGGCGGGCTCATCGGCGCCGCCTCTGTCGCGAAAGCCTCACCCGACGGATACACGCTCCTTGTCATGGAGCCTTCCGCGGTACTGGCGAAATGGCTGCACAAGAACGTCACTTTCGACGTCCTCACTGATTTTACGCCGATCGCACTCGTGACGACGACTCCACTGGTGCTGTTTGCGCATCCATCGCTTCCGGTCGGTGACACCAAAGAGCTCATCGCCTACAGCAAAGCGAATCCCGGCAAGCTCTCGGCCGGCACGCCGGGCGTCGGCACGCCGCATCACATTGCGGCGTTGATGCTCAATGCCGCGGCGGGTATAGACATCCCGCAGGTGCCTTACCGGGGATCTGCGCCCGCGCTGAGTGATCTGCTTTCCGGGCAGATTCCGCTCCTGTGGGCCACACCTGTTGCGGTGCTGCCGTTCGTGCAACAGGAAAAGGTGAAGGCAATCGCAATTGCGACGCTCGAGCGCGAGCCGATCCTGCCGCAGGTGCCGACCATCGCCGAGAGTGCCGTCCCCGGATTCCACGTCGACATCTGGCTCGGCATCGCCGCGCCTTCCCATGTGGCGGCGGAAACGGTGCGCCTTCTTGACCACGCAATTGGCGAGATCACGAGAATGCCCGAGGTCGGCAAGCACATGTCGACCTTAGGCTTCAATCTCGATTACCGGCCGGCCGAGAAGTTTCGCGAGCTGATTGGCGCAGACCATCAGCGTTATGGCGAGGTCATTCGCGCAGCCGGCATCGAGCCGAATTGATTCAGTCCTTTTTGATTGAGCATGATCCTTTCCGAAAACCGGTTCCCACTTTTCGGGATCATGCTCCAGGCTCGAGATCGACCGCAAGCGCCTTGAGCACGCGCGCGTTCATGTTGTAGCTGCCGATGAGGACAGTCAATTCGACCAGAGCGCGATCGTCAAAATGGCGCCTGACCTCCTCGAATACAGCATCCGGCACTGCAATTTCCCGTGTCATGGTGTCGGCATAGGTCAGCGCGGCGCGTTCCCGCGCAGTGAAGAATTTCGAGTCCTGCCAATCCGCAAGAGCACTACATTCTTCGAGTGTGAGCCCATCGGCAAGCGCCAGCGTCGGGACGTGCTGGCGCAAGACGTATTCACATTGCGTCAGGTGACCGATGCGAATGATGACGATCTCGCGCAGGCGGCCGCCGAGCGTCGTCTTCCAGCGCACCGCATTGGAGTGATCGAACCAGCTCTCGGCAAGCGCTGGAGTGTTCAGCAGCGTGCGGTAGATATTGAGCAAGCGGCCGCGCCGCCCCGCGCGCAGTTTTTCAACGAGACCGGAAAGCTCGGGATGCTCGTCTTCCTTGATGAGTGCCACGCGAGCCATGGTTAGTCTCACCTTGTAGGGTGCGCAAAGGCGCCGCCCGAGATCAAAAAGCACCAATACTTCATTGCGGCGCCGTGCGCACGCGTACGAGCCGACGAGCGGGGTAGAAGGCGTGCGCACGCGGCGCGAGAGCGCCGCTTTGCGCACCCTACGGTTCTACGGTTGGAGGAGGGTTCTCACGTCGTCGCCTCGATCATGGAGCGCAGCTCCGGCGTAATCTCGGGCATGATCCCGAACCAGCTGTGGAAGGCGGGGCGCGCCTGATTGAGCAACATGCCGAGCCCATTTACGGTGGGATTGCCCCGCTTGCGGGCGGCGGCGAGGAGCGCCGTCTCGCGCGGGATATAGACAATGTCCGAGACCAGCGCGGTCACGGGCAACGCATCGAGGGAAAGATCGAGAGCCCGCTGCCCGACCATCCCCTGATTGGTGGTGTTGACCAGCATCGCCGCACCAGCAAGGGCTGCTGCGCGACCTTTCCATTCGATCGCAGTAATCGGCTGGCCCCATTCCGCTTCCAGTTCTTTGGCGCGCGCAAACGTGCGATTGACGAGCCGGATCTCGCGGGCGCCCTGGTCGAGTAACCCCGCGAGCACGGCGCGAGCGCCGCCGCCGGCACCGATGACGACAATGGGACCCTTGTCGGCACGCCAGCCCGGCTGCGCTTCGCGAATGCTTTCGACATAGCCGAAGGCGTCGTGATTGTAGCCCGCGAGCGATCCATCCGGCGCCGCAACGACGCAATTGACGGCGCCGATTCGCCGCGCCAGCGGATCGAGCTCATCCACGAGATCGAGCGCAGCCTGCTTGTGCGGGATGGTCAGATTACAGCCCGCAAAGCCGAGCGGCGCAAGGGCGCGCAAGGCCGCCGCCAGGCGATCCTTCGTGATCGCGAACGGGACGTAGGTGCCGGTCAATCCGTAGCGCGCGAGCCAGTAATTGTGCAGCTTCGGCGAGCGCGAATGCATCACCGGGTCACCCATGACACCGGCGAGCAGGAAATGATCAGGATGCCTCATTGCATGATGCAATCGCGCTCAACCGCATTGGGATTCATTCCGCCGCGCGCTCGTGCACCAGCGCAGAAGCGGCCTGATCGTAGTTTTGCTCGCGGGCGAGCAGCGCCTTTAGATCGACGAGATCGTAATAGTCCTCCAGCGGCATCACATGCTGCTCGCAGGCTGCAAGCGAATTTTCACGCTTGAGGATGCCGAGGACGTTGCGAACCGCTTGCGCCGCCGCAAACAGCGGCAGCGATGGAAAGGTCGCGGCGCACACACCGGCGGCTTCGAGCTCTTCCAGGCTGCGCGCCTTGCGTCCCGCTGCCTGTGAAAGCGTGGCCATGTGCGGCCCGCCGACCTCACGCATGACGCGCTTGATCTCCGCGACGGTGTCCACGCCCATGGGCTTTGCCATGTCGGCCCCTGCTTGCATGAACAACCGGCTGCGCGCGATGGCAGCATCGATGCCCGCGACCCCGGCAGCATCGGTGCGAGCGGCGATGAAAAGATCGCCATCGCGCCGCGCGTCGAGCGCGGCTTTGATCTTGGCGAGCATTTGCTCGACCGGGATGATCTGCTTGCCCGGCAGATAGCCGCAGCGATTGGGAAAGACCTGGTCGCTGATGAACAAGCCCGCGACTCCCGCAGCTTCGAAAGCGCGCACCATCTGGCGCACGTTGTTCACGCCACCGAAGCCGGTATCGGCGTCGACATAGACCGGTATCTTCACTGCCGCACAGATGCGCGCGTAATGGTCGGCATAGTCGCGCATGTTACACTGGCCCATATCGGCCTGGGCCAACATGCTGCCGATGGCGGCATAGCCACCTGCCACCAGCGCTTCGAACCCTTCCGCCTCGATGATGCGCGCGGAGAGCGCATCGTATGCGCCCGGCATCAGCACCAGGCGCTTGCCCGCCATGATGGCTCTGAATCTCTTCCTGACGTCCATGCCGTGCTCCTCAAATGCGGCGCCTTACGCCGTTCAATTCGGTTGCGTTGCAACTGACTTGAATCGCTAACCCGCCCTGCGGTCGTGCGCCGTTTGCAACCAGGGCTGCGCCAGCCCCATCCGCCTTTCCCAACCAGCAATCTCGCCGGCGTGCTTGAGCGTAAGGCCGATATCGTCGAGCCCTTCCAACAGACGGATGCGATCGGCGGCCGGAATATCAAACGCGATATCGCCACCGCCGGGGCCGCTGATGCGCTGGGCACGCAAATCAACCGTAAACGGGGCGGCGCCGTCGACGGCGATTACGCGCTGCTCGAAAGCTTGCGCATCGGACGGCGGCAGCACGATCGGCAGCAATCCGTTCTGCAAACAGTTCTCGCGATAATTGTCAGCAAAGCTGCGCGCCACAATGACGCGGATGTTGTTCGCGAGCATTCCCCACACCGCCGCCTCGCGCGAGGAACCAGCGCCGAAATTGTGTCCGGTCACGAGAATGCCGGGGTTGCGGAACGCGGGCTGGTTGAGAACGAACGATTCGTCCTCGCTGCCGTCATCGCGCCGCCGCGCACGCATGAACAATAACGCCTTGTAATCCGGTTTGAGACTTCGCATCGCCGCCACCGGCGCGATCTGGTCGGTATTGATGTCGTCCGCAATGAGCGGAACCGCGATCCCGGTGTGAGTCTCAAACGGCTGCATCATAGGCTGCCGAGCTGCCGCACGTCAGCGATGCGGCCGGCGATGGCGCTGGCTGCAGCGGTCTGCGGGCTCGCGAGATGGGTGCGCACGTTCGAGCCCTGCCGGTGCTCGAAATTGCGATTGGTCGTGGAGATGCAGCGTTCCCCCGGCACGCCGCGATCGCCGTTCCCGCCCGCGCACATGGAGCAGCCGGATTCACCCCAGAAAAAGCCGGCATCGCGGAAGATGCGATCGAGGCCCGCCGCCTCCGCTGCGCGCTTCACCGAAGTCGAGCCCGGCACCACCATTGCGATGACGCCCCCGGCGACATGCCGCCCGCGCACGATGGCGGCGGCGGCTTGCAGGTCGGACAGGCGGCTGTTGGTGCAGGAGCCGATGAACACGCGATTGACCGGCAGATCCGCAAGCGCCATGCCGGGTGCAAGCCCCATATAGGCGAGCGCGCTCTCCACCGCCGGCCGCCGGCCGTCTGCGGCGGCGCTCGGATCAGGCACGCGTGCGGAAATGCCGAGCACTTGGCTTGGGTCGGTGCCCCAGGTGACCTGCGGCTCGAGCGCGCTGGTGTCGAGCACGTGCTCGCGATCGAATCGCGCGCCCGCATCCGACTTCAGCGTGCGCCAGTGTGCGAGCGCGCAATCCCACATCGCGCCCACCGGGGCGAAGGGCCGCCCCGCAAGCCACGAAAAGACGCTCTCGTCAGGCGCCACAAATCCCGATCGGCCGCCCATCTCGATGTTGAGATTGCAAAGCGTCATGCGCGCTTCAATTGACATGGCGCCGACCGCGGCCCCGGCATATTCGACCGCATATCCGCGCGCGCCCGAAACGCCGAGATTGCCAATCAACCGCAGCGCCACGTCTTTTGCGCCGACATGCGCGGGCAAAGATCCTTCCAGCCGGATCAGCATGCACTTGGGCCGCTTGAGCGCCATCACCTGGGTCGCGAGAATGTGCGCGAGCTCGCTCGTGCCGCAACCGAAAGCGAGCGCACCGAGCCCGCCTACCGTGCTGGCATGACTGTCCGGCACGGCATGGGTTGCGCCGGGCAGCACCATGCCGAGCTCCGGCGCGACCACGTGACAGATGCCCTGCTCGGGGTCGCTGATGTCGAACAGCCGAATGCCGTTGCGGCGGCTGCCCTCGCGCATGGCGCGCAGAAAGGCAGCACCCGACGGATTGGTGTTGTCGTCGCGACCGGGCTGGGTCGCGACCGTGTGGTCCTGCATCGAGAACGTGAGATCGGGACGCCGCACCGGGCGGCCTTGCTTGTGCAGCTGCTCGAAGGCGTGCGGCGCGTGCAGCTCGTGCAGTACGTGCCGGTCGATATAGATGAGCTCGCGCCCATCCGCGCGCGGCGCCACCAGGTGGGCGTCCCAAATCTTGTCGAACAGGGTTTGGGGCATGAAGGCACGTTAGCAAAATTATTGCGGGCCGGCAGGTGAGAATGCCGGCCCGCGCGCCTTTTCATGGACATTAATTCGGGTGCCGCGTGGGCGCGGCAGAGTGCGTCAGAGGGTGCTCACCCCGGCCTGCTTGAGGAGATCGGCCATCTTGTTGCGGGCGTAGAACATGCGGGTCTTCACGGTTGCCGGGGGGACGCCGACGATGCGGGCGACCTCGTCGACCGATTTCTCGTGGTAGTAGACGAGATCGATCACCTCGCGGTGTGCCGGCGAAAGCTGGGTCAGGCACTTCTGCACAATGGTGTTGCGATCCTTGGTGCCCACGACCGTCTCGGGATTGTCGGCGGTGTCTTCAATGGTCGCCGCCATCTGATCGTCGAGATGCTCGTCGGTTCGCCGCCGCAGCGCCGAGAGCGCCTTGTAGCGGGCGATGGCCAAGAGCCAGGTCGAAACCTGCGACTTCGATTCGAAGCCCTCCGCCTGCCGCCACACGTCGAGGAACACCTCGCTCACGAGGTCCTCGGCAAGCGACTGGTTGCCGGTGAGGCGAAGGATGAACCGGTACACCTTCACGTTGTGACGGGCGTACAGCACTTGCATCGCGCGCTTGTCGCCATCGGCGATAAGGCTGATGAGCATCTCGTCCGAGCTGTCCTGGACGGGTGCTCGGAGGTGCGGCGGCGCGATATCGCGCAGCACATATTCGGTTTGCATGACGATCCCCTGATCAACGAGCTTTTTAAAGCTCAGCCCTTAGGAGGAGTTCGTAGCAAACCGCTGTTGCAGCGTTGTTACGTGGGAAGAGGAAAATGGTTTCGTCGGTACGGTTAATTATTTCTTGGCTGAGGCTTTTATGACACAAAAGGTATTATGGTATGGGTAATTGTTTCGTGCCCTGCGACTTTTATGTCTCAGTCCAGCACCGATGCCTCTCCCGACGGGGAAAACAGGTACCCGCCGCCGCGGACGGTGCGGATAACCGACGGGCGTTCCGGATCGGGCTCGATCTTGCGCCGGATACGCATGATCCGCACGTCAATGGCGCGATCATAAGCCTCGGGATCGCGGGCATTGGCGAGTTCGAGCAAGCGGTCGCGTGACAGCACCCGCTTGGGATTGGCCGCGAAAACCCGCAAGAGACCGTATTCGGACGGGGTGAGGGGATGCTCGTTGCCTTCATCGTCGCGCAAGGCCTGGGCGTCATGATCGAGCCATTTCGTCCCGAAGCGCACCCGGGGGGGCTCGGCCGCGCGTGCCGCCTTTGCCGACGGCGCCAGAACAGCAGGTTGTGGCGCGCTCGCGCTCCTTCGCAGCACCGAGCGAATGCGCGCCAGAAGCTCGCGCAGCTCGCACGGCTTGGCGAGATAATCGTCGGCGCCGAGCTCCAGCCCAACCACCCGGTCAATGGGACTGGCGGTCGCGGTGAGCATGATGATCGGAACCTGGCTGCGTTGCTTGAGGTCGCGAATGATGGAAAGACCGTCCTCCTCCGGCATGTTGAGGTCGAGCACAATCAGGTCCGGCACCTGGCGGGCAAAGAGCTGGCGCAGGCTCGCGCCGCCCTCACACAAGCTCACGTTGAAGCCATGCATGCGCAGGTAGTCGCCGACCATCTCGCGGGCGGGCTTCTCGTCATCGACCACTGCGATGTGCTGGACTTGGCTCATGTGGCCGGCAAGCTCATCGTGAAATTTGCACCTTTTGCGGGTCCCGCGCTTTCGACCGTGATCCGCCCGCCATGCAGGTCGACAATCCGCTTGACGATCGAAAGCCCCAGTCCCGTCGACGTTTCGCCGGCGGTCGGTTTGGCTGAGAGCCGCTGAAACCGGCCAAAAAGCCGCGATAGATCTTCTGGCGAAAGCCCGGCGCCCTGATCCCTGACCTGGATGACTATGTTCTCGGCTTCTTGTGTCACGAATATGTCGATCGGACCGCCGATCGGGCTGTATTTGACCGCGTTGCTGACGAGATTATCGATCGCCTCCCGAATACGATCCGCATCGCACATCGCGGTGAGTTGGGGAGCGGCCGAAACCGTAATCTTCTGCCCTTTTCTGGTGGCAAGCGGCCGGTTCGCCTCTGCCACTTCCTGCGCCATCAATGAAAGGTCGACCGGCTCGCGCCGCACCGTGATGTCGAGCGCGTCCGCCATGGCATCTTTGACGAGGTCGTCGACCATCTCGGTGAGCCGGTTGGCGGCGTCGCGGATGTGCCCGATCTGCGCCTGCGCCTCGGCATCAAGAGCGCCCGCGGCAGCCATGAACTCCTTGAGGATTTCGGTGCGGCCGAGGATCACGCTGAGCGGGTTTTTGAGGTCGTGCGCCACGGTGCCCAGGATCTCGCTTTTGAACGTATTGGCCCGCCGCAGACGCGCCCACTGCGAGGCAAGCCGCCGGTTGGCCGAGGTCAGATCCTGGGTGCGTTCCGCCACGCGCTCTTCGAGGCGGTTCTTTGCGCGCTGGAGCTGCTCGTAAAGGATGACGTTGTCGAAGGCGATGGAAAACCGGCTGCAGAAAATATCGATCAACGCGCGGTCGGTATCGGAGAGCTCCCGCGCGGCTTCCAGCACCACGACCACTTCACGGCCGCTGAGCGTCTGGATGTAGAGGACGGAGCGGTTCGCTGAGAATTCATGGCGCCGGCGCCGGAAGGCTTCCTCGACCAGCTCCCGCAGCTCGCAATCGAGGATCGCCGAGACATCGGCGCCGGTGAAGCGGCTGTAGCATCCCGACCCCGCCAGCACTGAGAACGTCTGGTGCGAATCCAGCCCCTCGCGCAGCACGAGAATGCCGGCGCAGTCCGCATTCAATAACGAGGAAATCTGGGTCAGAACGCCTTCGGCCAGCCGCTGCATCGATTTCAAATCGAACAGCGCCGGCGCCGCTTCGATGATGATTTCGAGGCCGCGGCGCGTTTCCACCATTCGCTGGAGCTGCTGGTGCGCGCGCAGCGCTGCGGTGAGCGCCGTGAACAGCTTGTCGGCGGTAAGCTCCGTTTTCGCCTTGTAGTCGTTGATGTCGTAATCGACGATGACCCGGCGCTCCGGCGCTTGCCCGGGCTGGCCAGTGCGAAGAATGATGCGCACCGTCTCGTTCTTGAGATCCTTGCGAATGAATTCGACGAGATCGAGGCCGGCGCTGTCGGTCTCCATGATCACATCGAGGAGCACCACCGCCACGTCGGGGTGGCTGCGCATCAGCTGACGCCCTTCGGCCGCCGAATACGCGGACAGAATTTCGAGGCCCTGGCCGTTGAGCTGGTAATCGCTGAGCGCAAAGCGCGTGCCCTCGTGCACCGCCGGCTCGTCATCGATGACCGCGATCTTCCAGCGCCGGACCGGCTCCTGCGCCGGCGCCGCGTGCGCGTGATCTTCGATCAGCTGGACGAAATCCTCGTCAGCCATGCGCCTTGTCCATGATGGCAATCGGCTGGGTCGGCGGCGACTCGGAGGGGGCTACACGGGGGAAAGTGACGCGAAAACGCGTGCCCCAGCCCAGCCGCGACTCGAAGCTCAGGCGCCCGCCCAGCTGCTGCGTCACGAGATTGTAGATGATGTGCAGACCGAGCCCGGTTCCGCCCTCGTTTCTCCGGGTCGTAAAGAAGGGATCGAGCGCGCGGCGTTGGGTTTCTTCAGTCATTCCGATGCCATCGTCGGAAACGAAGAGTTCCACGTCATCCGCCAGCTGGCGGGCCTCGACCAGGATGCTGCCGGTGCGGCCGTTCGGAAAGGCGTGGATCACGCTGTTGAGAAACAGGTTGGTCAATACCTGGCCGTAAGAGCCGGGATAACTGTCCATGATGATGCCCGTGGGGACATCGACGGTAAGAGCAATCTGGGATTTTTTCAGGACCGGGCGCAGGCTCGCAACAATGTGATCCGTCGATTCGCGCAGATCGAATTGTCTGCGATCGGCGTGGCTGCGATCGACCGCGACTTGCTTGAACGATTGCACCAGCTCGCCCGCACGCTGAAGATTGGCGACCAGCTGGTTGGCCGCGTCGCGACTCGTAACAAGGAACTCGTCCAGCCGCGAGCGGCGCAACGGCCCTGAATCCACCTCGTTGGCAAAATCGTCGCAGCGGCGCGCAAAACTCGAAGCGACCGTAAGACTGATGCCGATCGGGTTGTTCACTTCGTGCGCGACGCCTGCGACCAGGCCGCCGAGAGCCGCGAGCTTTTCCGCCGCGATCAGATTCTGCTGCGCCTCGCGCAGGTCCGAGAGCGCCTTTTCGGCATGATCGCGTGAGGCGCGCAATTCGTTCTCGGCCTTGCGCTTGGCAATGGCGTTGTCCCGAAATACTGCAACGGCGCGCGCCATCTCGCCGATCTCGTCGCGCGCCTGCGTTCCTTCGATCGGCACATCGTATTTCTCGGTGCGGACCGCGTTCATCCCCTCCATGATTTGCCGCAGCGGAAGAATGATGCTGCGCGCGACCACGACTCCCGCAATCACGATCAGGGTGAGGAAAATGAGCGCGACCAGCGCCACGTTCTGGTAGAGGTTGGCCAGCGTGTGATCGAAGCTGCCCTGCGCGCGTAGCTCGCGCAAACCCATCTGCGCGGACAGCTTGTTGATGAGATCGATCATGGCTGCCTGATTATCGTCGATCGCCGTCTTCAACAGATTTGCGCGCGCAGCGAACTGCTCGGTCAAATTCTTGAGACCCTCGCGAAACGAGGCGGCGCGCTGCGACAATGCCGTCAATGCATCGCGCTGGAGGCTGTTTTCGGCCAAGTCGATCATGACCGGGATGGTCTGCTCCACCGTGGCAAGGCTGTCGCGCGCGTCTTCAGCCGCATCGGAGGCAAGCGGCGAGAGGTAGAAGGCATTTGCCGCAAGCAGGCTTGCAGTGAATGCTTCGCGCGATTTTCCCAGTGAGGGTAGGAGCAACGCCTCGCGATTGCCGATTGCACTCTCGATGATGGCGTAGAGCCCGGCCATTTCGCGGGCGGGCTTGAGCACCTCGTTGTCATAGGTCTGCGAGATCGCGGCCTGGAGCTCGCGCACATCGCCAAAACCCTGGAGGAATTTCTCGGTCACCCCGCGCAATTCATCGGCTGATCCCGATAGGACCGGATCGACCGCCCCGCGATTGCGCAGCGTGCTGAGCACATCGCTATGCACTCCGAGAATTTCCGCCATCACTTCCTGACTCGGTTGGTTGATGTAGCGATGAATGAGGTTCTGCAGCCGGCCTGCTTCGCCTCTGAGCTGGACCAGAAGCTTGTCTGATTCACGCACCCGTCGCACGTCATCCCAGGCGGAGCTGAGAACATTTGCGCCGTTCCAGATCACAAGCGCGAGAATGATGGCGACGGTGGCGTTGAGGGCGGCAATCGAAAACAGGCGCCATCGGATGGGCAGCAACCGGACGAGCGTCTGGGTTGCAAGATCGACGCTTCGCGTTGCCCGCGGCAGCGCCGAAGGTTGCTCCCGCAGTGCAATCAGATCGAGACTCATTGAACCTGCCGAATGCGCCCGATCACCTGGCGCGTATCCCCATCCATTAATTGGCCGGCAAACATGGCGCTCACCGCGTCCTCGAATGGTTGGCGGTCAAATTCCGAGACAATAACGTTTCCGTTGGTGCGCGCCTGCACCCGCGAGCGCTCCTCCCACTGGGTCCACAGCTCGCGCATAAATGTGCTCGATTCCTCCGCTGCCGCGCGAAAGAGGTCCTGGTCCTCGCTCGACAGACTCTCCCAGGCGCGCGGCGACATGATCAGCACTTCCGGCCCCATTGTGTGCTCCGTCAAGGTATAAAAGGGAGCGAGCTTGTAGTGACCCGTGGTCACATAGGACGGCCAGTTGTTCTCCGCCCCGTCGATCAGGCGCGTGGAGAGCCCGGTCGAGACCTGACCATAGGGAAGCTCGATCGGCTCGGCCCCAAGCGCCTTGATCATGTCCGACATCAGCTCGGATTGCTGAACCCGAATTCTCAATCCCTTCATGTCCGCGATTGATCGCACCGGCTTGACGCTGTTGTAGATCGATCTTGCTCCGGAATCATAAAAAGTGAGCCCGACCAAACCATGGCGCCCAAATGCCGCCAAAATCTCCTTTCCGATGCCCTGATCGAGCACCTTGTGGAGGTGTTCGACCGAGCGAAAAAGGAACGGTAACGAAAGCACGTTGGCTTGCGGCACCAGTGTGCCGACCGGGGCAACGTTGATGCGATCGAGGTCAATGGCACCAATCCGTGTCAGTTCAATGGTCTCCTTTTCCTCTCCCAGCTGACGCGAATGGAACACGCGAATGCGATGGCGGCCCTGCGAGCGCTCCTCCACGAGCTTGGCCATGAATTGGAGGGCCTGGACCGTCGGATAGTCCGCCGATTGATTGTCCGCGGCGCGGAACTCCCGCGCATTCGCCGCGGCCGGCAAGAGCACCAGCGCTCCGCATAGGGCCGCGCGCAAACCCTGCTGCCTTCCTGCGAGAAGCGGCATTTTTCGAAGACCCCGTGCAATGCCGCAGACTATGCGCAAGCGCCGAACGGCGTCAATCAACGCCATTTATCCGGTGATCAAACACGAGGAACCTGGGGCAGCGGGAGCTGACAATAAAACACGAAATCAGCCGTGGTCAAACCCATCGCGCGATACTGGTTGCGCCACACAATTTCCGATACTGCGCCTTGCATTGTCGAGCGCAATTCCTCCGATTATATTGAGCTAAATGTCTGAGTGGGAGCGTCGGCAGGCTTGTCGGGCGCATTGGTGGATCGCAACGCGGCTGTTAACCCATACCTGCCGGAATCAAAGGATTACAGGACGAGTGTGATGACCCTTGAGGCCGAAGTTCTCTCTCCTGCGACGACCCGCAAGCGTGCGCGCGGGCAGACTGCCATTCCCTGCATTATAATGCGCGGCGGCACGTCGCGCGGCCCGTTCTTTCTGCGCGAGCATCTGCCCGCCGATGACGAGCTCATGAAGCGCGTGCTGTTGCGCGTCATGGGGTCGCCCCATGTGCGTCAGATCGACGGGATCGGCGGATCGGACCCTGTGACCAGCAAGGTGGCAATGGTCCGCCGCTCGACCCATCCCGGCGCCGATGTCGACTATCTCTTCGCGCAGGTGTTTGTCGACCGCGCTCTGGTCGATACCTCGCCGCCGTGCGGCAACATGGTCACCGCCGTCGGGCCGTTCGCGATCGAGCAGGGCCTGGTCGAAGCGAGCGATCCCGAGACCATCGTGCGGATCTGGGATGTCAACACGCAGTCCCTGATCGAGGCCACGGTGCAGACGCCGGGAGGGGAACTCACCTATGACGGCGACCTGCGAATCTCCGGGGTCAATGACCCGGCAGCGCCGATAGCGTTGAACCTCGCCCGCATGGCCGGCGCCAAGACCGGGACTCTGTTCCCGACCGGCAAGCGCGCCGAGGAGATCCTTGGTGTAAGGATGTCCTGCGTGGACATGGCGATGCCGTGCATGTTCGTGCCAGCGGGGGCGGTCGGCAAGACCGGCTATGAGAGCAAGGAGGAGCTGGACGCCGACAAGGCGCTGGTTGACCGCTTGCAGGAGCTTCGCATCATCGCCGGCGAGCGCATGGGGCTCGGCGATGTGCGGGAGAAAGTGATCCCGAAGCCGGTGCTGGTGGCGCCTCCAAAGCAAGGCGGCACTGTGTCCGGCCGCTACTTCATGCCTTACACGGTCGCGACCGCATTTGCCGTCACCGGCGGCACCAATATGGCGGTCACGAGTTGCATTGCGGGCACCGTCGTGCATGAGGCGGCTTCCCTCGGTAACGGGCCGGTGCACGATGTCGAGGTGGAGCATCCGCTAGGCAAGATGTTTGTGCGGACCGAGATCGTAGACCGGGATGGCAAGGTGACGGTGAAGCAGGCCTCCCAGATCCGCAACGCACGCAAGCTGTTCGAGGGCAAGGTGTTCGTGCCAGCGTCGGTCTGGTCCGGAGAAAGCTAAAGCGTCAGGCGCAGACCGCGCGCTAGCCGTAGACGAAGCCCCATCCAGGGGCGGTCCGGCGCTTCCGGTCGCCAGACGTGAACGCCGGCATCGATGATCATCATGACTTTTTCCCATCTAAGCTGGAGCCAGTATGCGCGTCGTGTCGTCGAACAGTTCGTCAACCGACATGCGGCGTGGTATGAGCTGCTGCTGCTGGCAGAAATCGATGATGATCTCTAATATCGGCCGGCAGGCCTCGACGCCGAAACGATAGGGATCGAGCTCCCTGCCATCAGGCAAGCCAGCGTCGCCCTTGCTTGCGTGCAACTGCTGGAAGATGTCCTTCACCACGTCGGGCCGTGAGCGCGACAACTCCTGCCTGATCACCACCATGTGGTTGATCGGAACGCCATGGTGGCGCTCGGCCCATTTCTGCGCAGCCGCGTCGGCATCGGGAATAAGCTGCTTGAGCTTCGGGTCAGGCAGCTTGTCGCCGACGATTGCGGCGGCGAGTTCGCCATCGAGCAGCATCTGCGTCAGCTCCTTGCCGTCCGGCGCGCGCTTGACGATGGCGGGATCGCGATACTCGGCGACATGCGGATCCTCGAAGGTAATCCACTCGACCTTGTTGATGTCGACGCCGTAGTCG
This sequence comes from uncultured Xanthobacteraceae bacterium, assembly GCA_955652925.1. GTDB lineage: Bacteria > Pseudomonadota > Alphaproteobacteria > Rhizobiales > Xanthobacteraceae > VAZQ01. The sequence goes on from CATPCO010000438.1 coordinate 18,604, forward strand.
CTGGCCAGAATTCCGCGCACCCACGTCCCCGTCGTCACGGTGTAGGCGCGCACGCCGACCCGCTTGCCGTTAAGGTCGGACGCCTTGAGCGGACCGCGATCGGGGTTGTAGGCGATAGTGTGATGCTGGCCGCGGCTCACCAAGACGGCGGGAAGGAGCACATAGGGCTTGCCGTAGGCCTTGGCCTGCAGATATGTCACGATGGCAAGCTCGGCAACGTCATATCTCGCATCGCGCACGACCTGCTTGAACAGGTTATTAGCAACCTTCACCTCGACAAAATCGAAATCGACAAGATCGGAACGAACCGCGCCGCTCTTGAGCGCTTTGGTGTTCGGATAGTTGCCTAACATCGTGCGCAGCTTGAGCTTTGTTGCCGTTGTCATGGGGTGATTCCTTTGTCACTTGGCCAGTGTCGGATAGAGCGTGAGCGCGGTCTTGCCGAAGATCCAATCCTGATCGGACGCCTTGGCGAAGGAGAATGCCTTGCGCGCGGCGGCGAGAATCTCGGAGAGCGTGCCGACCGAATTCGGAAAATTCGAGCCCCAGGCGATCCGGGAAGCGCCGAACGTATCGACGAGCTTGCCGAAGAACGCGTCCGGCGTTCCTCTGCCCCAGCTCTTGGGCGTTACATTGACGGGCGTGATCTTGAGATAGACCTGCTTGTATTTGGCAAGCTCGAGGAATTCGGCCGCCGCGTTGTAGGGTGGGCCATCCGCGAACGGCACGCGCGCCAAGTGATCGAGGATGATCGTGACTTTGGGGAAGCGGTCCATGATCTGGCGCAGCAGCGGCAAGCCTTCCTGCTTCATCTGCATGCAGACCGGAATGTTCTTCGCCGCCGCATGCTCCCAGAACGGATAGGTCTTCGGATCGACGAACCATGTCGCCTGATCCGGCAACGTGCTGCCGGTGGTAAAGAGCCGCATGCCGGTGCAGCCGCGCGCGAGCCAGTAGTCGAACATTCTCACTGCATCGGGCGCCATGACATCGATGGAGCATACCGCCGTGAAGCGCGACGGTACCGCCGCCACGGCATCCGCCACATACCTGTTGTCGTAGCCGTAGGCGGTCGAGGAATGCACGATGGCCGCCTTGTCGACACCGGCCTCGTCCATGGCCGTGATCAGGGTTTCATAAGTGGTCGGCCGTTCGCTCGACCAGGTGGATTGGGTGCCTCCGAGCGGGGCCAACGGATAACGCTGGGTATCAGGCGAGACAATGTGCGGATGGATGTCTACGACGGTCATGAGTGCTCACTCGCATTCGGGTTCACGGAAGACTTTCAAGGGTCGATATCGATAAACACCTGATCGAGCTGCGGGCGCGAGGGTATCAACTTCTGCTGCAGGCTATAGGTGACCAGGGCCTCGATGCTTGCGCGGTTTGCCGCCATGCCGTAGGGCAGCGGATCGCTCATCAGAGACAGGAAATTGCGATAGCGTTTGTTTTCCGGGCTGTCGCCGTGACCGCCCCTGAGTTCCCGGAGATACGGCTGTTTGGATGCCATGAAGGCGTCCATCAGCGAACGCGCCAGCCACGGATAGTTTTTGATGTGCTCGTCCTTCACGACAACGAGGCCATGGATCGGGTAGATGCCGCTGCGGCGAAACCAATCCGCTTCGACCTGTTCGACGTCGGCAATCAATTCCGGATAGGTATCCGCTGCTGCTGCGGCCGCGCTGTCCTTGTCCCAGCCGCTGATTGGAGGACCGGCGCGGCCGACGCCGGCAGGCCCGGTAAATCCCGCCTGGATTTCCCCCGCCTTCATCATGCTCTGGAGCGATTTGCCTTGCGGCGCGTGCACCACATTCGGCGGCAGCTTGAGCGCCGTGACGTGCTCCTCATCGTCGACCACCCACGTCACCTTTGCGGAGTCGAGTTCGTACTCATTGATGAAGATGCCGCGCGTCCACACCCCGGTGGTCACCGAATAAGCGCGTACTCCGACCTTTTTGCCTTCCAGGTCCTTGGGCACCTTGATGCCTGCATCGGGACGCACCACGAAGCCGCCATGATGAAAGCGGCGCATCAGAAAGATCGGCAAGGCAATGAAAGGAGCGCCGAGCGAGCGCGCGATCATGTAAGTCGTCGGTGCCATCTCGCAGATGTCGAACTCCACATCCCGGACCATACGCCGGAATGCCCCGATAATCGGCACGACCTCGACGAAGTCCGGCTCAACGCCTGTGATGGGAACCGCCCCGTCCTTGAGGGCCTTGGTATGACCGTAGCTGGCGATGGCAATTTTCAATCGTGGCCGCTGCGTCATTGTTTCTCGATGCCTGCCTTTTCTATTACCGCTGCCCACTTCTTGACATCCGCCGCCATGCGGTCACGCATTTCCTCGGGCGTGCTGCCGCGCGCATCCATGCCGAGCGTTGCCGCCGTGGCCTGGAGGGCCGGATCGGCGAGCGCGGCATTGATGTGCTGGTTGAGCGCCGTAAGTGTTTCGGCCGGCATTCCAGCTGCCGCAGCCAGACCATTCCAGCTGGTCACGACATATTCGGGAAAACCGCTTTCCTTTGCGGTGGGGACATCCCTGAGCAGCGGATTGCGCCGCTCACCGGAGGTCGCAATGATCCTGACCAGGTTATCCGAGATCACTGCCTGGAGTCCGGCATAGAAATCGAATCCGACGTCGACGTCCCCTCGCAATACCGCCGTCACGAGGTCGGGCGTTGTCTTGTAAGGAACGATCGCGACATCACTACCGCTTACCTGCCTGAACAGATGCGCCGACAGATTTTGCGTGCTTCCAGGATTGATGGCGCCGAAATTGAGCTTGCCCGGCTGCTTGCGCGCTGTCGTGACCACGTCCTCCACGGTCTTGAACGGCGCATCCACCTTCAC
>CATPCO010000439.1 GCA_955652925.1 uncultured Xanthobacteraceae bacterium
CGGCAAGCGGCCGGTGCTTTTATACCCGCTTGTAGGCGCGGTCGTGATAAACAAGCGCCGGACCGCCCTGGCCGAGCCGCACGGCTTCCACCGCCCCAAAGAACACGTTGTGGGTGCCGACCGATCGCACTTCCACGATGCGGCAATCGAATGCGACCACCGCGGTGACGAGAACAGGGCTGCCGGTGGAGAGCGTCGTCCACTCGCCGGTCGCAAACCGGTCCGTCCCTAGAACGCCGGTGCGCCCGGCAAAGATATCGGCGATCTCGGCGCCGCCATCGCCCAGCGTGTTGACGCAGAAAACGCCGTTTTCCACCACCGCGGGATTGGTCTGACTGCGCCGGTTGAAACACATCAGCAGCGTGGGCGGGGCATCGGAGACCGAGCAAACAGCCGTCGCGGTGGCTCCTGCCTTGCCGCCTGGCCCGGCGGTCGTAATCACGTGCACGGCGGCGCCGAGCCGGCTCATCGCCTCGCGAAAGGCGGCGGGTTCTATTGTAGGCACGTTTTCCGGCCCGACGGCGGTGAACGCGCCGTCCATTGCATCGTCGGGCCGTTGGTCAATCCAACTCATGGCCTACTCCGCGGCGCGCGGGGTCGCCGCGCCGGCGGACGAAGCGGCATCGTCCGGATCGAGCCATGCGGGATTGCGCCAGCCGTTCTCGTCGTAATCCGCCAGGCACTGCTCGGCGAGCGCAATCATGTCGTCGAGCCCACCGGTCGTTCGCGCGTTCCACAGCGCTTGAATGCGGATGTCCTCGTGATTTCCCGCATAATTCATTTCATAGAGCTCGTGCCGCCCGCCGAACTCGGTGCCGACCGCGTCCCACAGGAGCTTCATCACCTTGATACGCTCCTTGTAACCGATGCCGTGCGAGCCGCGCACGTATTTTGCGAGATATTTGTCGATCGCGGGGTTCTTGAAATCCTTGTTGGAGGAAGGAAGATAAATGAGCGCGGAGGCAATGATTTTTTCCACGATCTCCTTGACGCGTCGGTAGGCGTCGCCCGCGAATACCCGGTAGCTCGATCCCGACTGCACGTTGGGGAGCACGGCACCGTCGACCCATGGCGTCGGGTTGGCCGCCATTGCGTCGGTCAGCGCCCAGAACAGATTGCGCCATGCGATGATCTCACCGAGCATCGCCTGGTTGCCGCGGAAATCATCGGCACCGGTCGCGCGCAGCGCCTTGGCAATCACGCCGACCAGAAAGTCGAGCTTGACTGCGAGCCGCGTGCAGCCCTGGAACTGATATCCGGCCAGGAACCCGGATTGCGGGAAGAAGACTTTTAGCTTCTCGAGATCGCGGTGCAGCAGCACATCTTCCCAGGGAATGAAAGCGTTGTCGAAGACGAAGATTGCATCGTTCTCGTCGAAGCGCGACGACAGCGGATAGTCGAACGGGCTACCCATCACGCTTGCCATCATTTCATACGAGGTGCGGCAGATGAGCTTGACCCCCGGCGCGTTCATCGGCGCAATGAACATCACGGCCAAATCCGTGTCGTGCGTCGGCACGGCGGCATTCTGGCCGAGGAAATTGTAATGCGTGAGCGCGGAAGAGGTGGCCACGACCTTGGCGCCGCTGACGTAGATGCCGGCATCGGTCTCTTTTTGAATGGCGATGAAGATATCCTTGACCTGATCCGGCGCGCGGGCGCGGTCGACGGGCGGATTGACGATGGCATGATTCATGAAGAGCACGTGCTCCTGCGCGCGCCGATACCATGCAAGTGCGTTGGCGGCGAACTTGCCATAAAATTCATGGTTGGCACCCAACGTGTTCATCAACGACGCCTTGTAATCGGGCGAGCGTCCCATCCAGCCATACGACATGCGCGCCCAGTGAGCGATCGCGTCGCGCTGCGCGATCAGCTCCTCGCGCGAACGGGCGGCCCGAAAGAACTTGTGTGTGAAGCCGCCCGAGCCGGTATCGGTCGACCAGGTCAGCAGGTCTTTGGTCTTTGCATCGTGCAAAGCGTCGTAAAGCCGGGCAATGGAGCGCGCCGCATTGCGAAATGCGGGATGACGGGTGACGTCGTCGACGCGCTCGCCGTAGATATAGATCTCGCGTCCATCGTTGAGACTGGCAAGATATTCCGCCCCCGTGAACGGCCGCCCTTTCGCGCCGATAGTCTCTTCGGATTTCATCGGTGTCATGGACGCATTCCTTGCCCGCGCATCTGGCGCGCGTGCAGAAAAAGTAGGGTGGGCAAAGGCGCGCTATTAGCACATCGTGCTACATTCACATAGTTGTGCGCGCGCCGTGCCCACGCGTGGCAGACATTCAGCGGCGCGCGCCCAAACGCGTGGGCACGGCGCGCATAAAGGTCGCCACTGTGGATCATCCTCAGTTTGCGCGCCTTTGCCCACCCTACGAAGGCTATTCGCGCAGCACGCGACACGAGCAGGAAGGCACCCGTAAGGGCCGGTGTCAATCCGCGCGCACCGGCGGCAATCCGCAATCATTTTCTTGTAGGCGCAATTCTTGTAGGCGCAAGGCGAGGAGGCCGCAAAACCACGGCCTCTCCGATTCGCCGCCTGAGTGCACCTCAAAAACACTCGCCAACTGGCTCGGCCAAACGCCGCAGGCGGCCCCTTTCAATCAATTGGCCATTATCGTGAAACCAACTCGTTTCACGTTCTTCGGTTCCCCTGCTGCGCGGTATCGGGTTGTCGCAAATGGGCTTTTCCGGCGCCGCCGTTGCTGCTGTCATGCACGCTTGATAGACCTGAGCGGGCGGATACGCCGCCGCGCGAGAGCATTCGGTCATGGAAATCTTCACCCAGCAGCTTATTAACGGCATCACGCTGGGCTCCATCTACGGCCTCATAGCCATCGGTTACACCATGGTGTTCGGCATCATCGGTATGGTCAATTTCGCCCACGGCGACGTATTCATGGTATCGGCTTTCATCGCCCTCATAACCTTTCTGCTTTTGACAACCTGGCTCGGTATCAGCTCCGTCGTTGTTGCTCTGGTGATCGTTCTTCTCGTCGCCATGCTGCTCACGTCGCTGGTGAATTGGACGATCGAGCGCATCGCCTATCGTCCCTTGCGGGGCTCGTTTCGGCTTGCGCCCCTCATCTCCGCCATCGGGATGTCGATCTTCCTGTCCAATTTCGTGCAAGTTGCCCAGGGCCCGCGCAACAAGTCGATTCCACCGATGTTCGAGGAAGTGATCGTGCTGATGTCGGGGGAAGGTTACGATGTTGCCATCTCCTACAAGCAGATCGCGGTCTGGGCGGTGACCGCGGCTCTGCTCGCCGCCTTCTGGTTCGTCGTCAGCAAGACGGCTCTTGGCCGCGCCCAGCGCGCCTGCGAACAGGATCAGAGAATGGCGGCTCTGCTTGGCATCAACGTCGATCGCACCATCTCGATCACCTTTGTAATCGCGGCCGCGCTCGCGGCCGTGGCCGGCACGCTTTATCTGATGTATTACGGCGTGGTCAGCTTTGCCGACGGCTTTGTCCCGGGCGTGAAGGCCTTCACCGCGGCGGTGCTGGGAGGCATCGGCTCGCTTCCCGGCGCGGTGGTGGGTGGCCTTCTCATCGGCCTGATCGAAACCATGTGGTCGGCGTATTTCTCAACTGATTACAAGGATGTCGCCGCCTTCTCCATCCTCGCGATCACCATGATCTTCCTGCCCCAGGGGCTGCTTGGACGGCCCGACGTCGAGAAGGTGTGACATGGAGGGGGCGGGAGGCAAACCGATCGATGTTGTGCGCGCGTGCAAGGACACCGCCGTCACAGCCCTCATTGCTTTCGGCTTGTTCCTGCCGCTGATCGGCTTCAACACGGTCCTCAATATTCACAACGAGCTTATTCTGCAAACGCGATGGCCGCTGCTCGCGATCCTGGTGGGGGTCATTGCGGCGGGCCGCTTCGTCTATTCAGTTCTCATTGCTCCCTGGCTGCAAGATTCGAACGTGTGGTCGCGACCCGAGGTCAGTATCGCAGGCGGCCATCTGACAAAGTGGTTGCTGCCCTTCATTCTCGGCTTTGCGGTGCTTTATCCCGCGCTCGCGTTGTGGCTCGCGGGCTTTCAGGGCGCCGTGAAGTGGATCGACAATTTCGGTGTCCAGATTCTGATCTACGTCATGTTGGGCTGGGGCCTCAACATTGTGGTCGGATTGGCGGGACTGCTCGACCTCGGCTATGTCGCGTTCTACGCCGTGGGTGCATATTCCTACGCGCTGCTGGCAACGACGTTTGACCTGTCGTTCTGGATCCTGCTGCCGGTCGCAGGTTGTCTTGCGGCGTTCTGGGGCGTCCTGCTCGGTTTCCCGGTGCTGCGCCTGCGCGGCGATTATCTCGCCATTGTAACGCTCGCCTTCGGCGAAATCATTCGTCTTGTGCTGATCAATTGGGTGCCGGTCACCAACGGCTATGCCGGAATTGCCAGCATTCCGCGCCCCACGTTTTTCGGAATCCCGTTCAATGCCACTGATGAGGGATTTGCTGCCCGCTTTGGGCTAGAATTCAGCCCGATCTACCGCACGATCTTTCTCTATTATCTGATTCTCGCGCTTGCCTTGGTCGCGGCCGCGATTACGGTGCGGTTGCGGCGCCTTCCCCTCGGGCGGGCGTGGGAAGCCCTGCGCGAGGACGAGATTGCCTGCCGCTCGCTTGGCATCAACACGACCAACACCAAACTCACCGCTTTCGCGATGGGTGCGATGTTTGCAGGCTTTGCCGGATCATTTTTTGCAGCAAGGCAGGGTTTCATCTCGCCTGAAAGCTTCACCTTCATGGAATCGGCCGTGATCGTCGCGATCGTGGTGCTTGGCGGGATGGGCAGCCTCATCGGAGTAGCCATCGCCGCCGTCATCATGATCGGCGGCACCGAAATCATGCGCGAGCTCGATTTTCTCAAAATCGTGTTTGGCGCCGATTTCGACCCCACCCAATACCGCATGCTGCTGTTCGGCTTCGCGATGGTGCTGATTATGATCTGGAAGCCGCGCGGCCTCATTGCCTCGCGCGAGCCTTCGCTGCTGCTGGGTGAAAGCCCGGCTCGGTCGGCCCACGAGCTGGCAAAGGCGATGCAGGCAGCGGTGGTCGAATCCAAAGCGCGGGCATGAGCGCAGCCGTCTTCGAGAGTGAGCCCGCCGGCGCCCAGGCAACGCCGAAACCGGAGCGCAGGAATGCGCCTGCGGTATTGCGCGTCGATCACTTGACCATGCGTTTCGGCGGACTGGTTGCGGTCAAGGATCTGTCATTTGCCGCCCGCCGCGGCGACATCACGGCCTTGATCGGTCCCAACGGCGCCGGCAAGACCACCGTCTTCAACTGCATTACCGGCTTCTACAAGCCGAGCGAAGGGCGCATTGCGTTGCAATTCGGCGACCCCGAGGTCTGGAGTGAAATCGAGCGCTTGACCGAGCGCGGAACGCGCAGCGCCGGCGATCAGAAAGGAATGTTGTTCCTGCTCGAGCGCATGCCCGACTACCTGGTGACGCAGAAGGCCCGGGTCGCTCGGACCTTTCAGAATATCCGCCTGTTTCCCGGGATGACGGTGCTCGAGAATCTTCTGGTGGCACACCACAATGCGCTCATGCGCGCCTCCGGTTTCACGGTCATTGGCGCCCTTGGTTTACGCTCCTACCGGCAGGCGGAGCGCGCAGCCGTCGAGCATGCCCGCGACTGGCTGGAGCAGATCGGCTTGCTCGATCGCGCCGACGATCCGGCGGGGGAGCTTCCCTATGGCGCTCAGCGCCGCCTCGAAATCGCGCGCGCGATGTGTACAAACCCGATCCTGCTGTGCCTCGATGAGCCCGCCGCTGGGCTCAATCCGCACGAAAGCGCCGAGCTCGGCAACTATCTGCATGCGATTCGGGACGAGCACGCAACTTCGATTCTCCTGATCGAACACGATATGTCGGTGGTGATGCGAATTTCGGACCACATCGTCGTGCTCGATCATGGCGAACGGATTGCGGATGGCACACCACAGGAAATTCGCCATGATCCAAAAGTGATTGCCGCCTATCTCGGGGTCGAAGAAGAGCACTTCAGCCAAGCCGGAAGCGGAGCCAGCGCATGACGGCGCCCCCCACTCGAACGGCATCTTCTGCATCGATGGCGATAATTGACACTGGGCGCTGATGAGCGAGCCCCTTCTCTGTGTCCGGGGCGTGAAGGCCTATTACGGCCACATCGCCGCGCTTCGCGGCGTCGATCTCGACGTGGGCGAGGGCGAGATCGTGTCGCTGATCGGCGCGAACGGCGCCGGCAAGTCAACGCTCATGATGACCATTTTCGGCAGCCCCCGCGCGCGCGTAGGAAGCGTCATTTTTGCCGGCCGTGACATCACCCGCTTACCCACGCACGAGATTGCCGCCCTCAAGATCGCGCAAGCTCCGGAAGGCCGCCGCATCTTCCTGCGCATGACGGTGATGGAGAACCTGCAGATCGGCGCGGCGCTCGCAGCACCCGCGCATTTCCGCGCCGATCTGGAACGGGTGTTCGCGCTGTTTCCTCTACTCAAGGAGCGCACGGAGCAGCGGGGAGGCACGCTTTCCGGCGGCGAGCAGCAGATGCTGGCAATCGCCCGCGCGTTGATGGGACGCCCGCGCCTGCTTCTCCTGGACGAGCCGTCCCTTGGGCTTGCTCCGCTCATCACCCGGCAAATATTCAGCGCCATCCAGAAGCTCAATGCGGAGGAGAAGCTCACGGTGTTCCTGGTCGAGCAGAACGCTTTCCATGCCTTGAATCTGGCCCACCGAGGCTATGTCATGGTCAATGGCCTGATCACGCTCGCCGGCAGCGGCCGGGAGCTACTGGAGCGTCCCGAGGTAAGGGCTGCCTATCTGGAAGGCGGCAGGCCCTGAAAACTGAACGTACAGGGGTATTTCGATTCCCGAGTTCCTTTCTGACGAGCAGTCGATTGGTATCTTTCTCCTGGTGAGCGTATTCATGGGAGGAGGCGCTGCCTGGCTCGCGGGACGCGCCATCGCGGCGACCTGGAGGCCGTGGTGGCACATTGCTCTTTATATGTTGCCTCTGAGCCTCGCCGTCCGGTTCCTGCATTATGCCTTGTTCGAGAGTAAGTTCCTGTCGCTGCATTACTATCTCGTGGACTATGCGGTATGTCTCGTGTTCGCTCTTTTTGGCTTCCGGCTGATGCGGGTGCATCAGATGGTGACCCGCTATGCCTGGATCAACGAGCCCGCCGGTTTCCTGCGCTGGCGCCACCGCCGTCGGGCAGTTGCGGAAAGATCAGAATCAAGGTGACTTTTTCCGGCTTTGCGGCTTGAATCGAGCCGGCCGCCATGCAATTCGCGGACGCCTTGCCCCATCCATAACTCACCTTTTGTCCAGGGGGATGATCACATGAGACAATCGCTCGCTCTCGGCCTAGCATTCGCACTTGGCCTTGCTTTCACCGATGGCGCCTCGGCGCAAATCAAACTGGCCGTGGGCGGGCCGATGACCGGTGGCAGCGCCACCTTCGGAGCGCAGCTCAAGAACGGCGTCGAGCAAGCAATCGAGGACATCAATGCCGCCGGCGGCATTCTCGGCCAGAAGATTCAGACCCCTATGCTGATTGGCGATGATCGCGCCGACCCCAAAGAAGGCGTCTCGGTTGCAAACAAATTCGTTGGCGACGGCGTGAAATTCGTCGTCGGCCATTTCAATTCCGGCATCACAATTCCAGCCTCGGATGTTTACCAGGAGAACGGGATCCTGGAGATCACGCCCGCGGCAACCAATCCCAAGGTCACCGAGCGCGGGTTATGGAATATCTTCCGGACTTGCGGCCGCGACGACCAGCAAGGTCCCGTGGCAGGAGCGATCATCGCCGAAAGATTCAAGGGCAAGCGCGTGGCTATCGTTCACGACAAGACGACCTATGGCCAGGGGCTGGCGGACGAGACGCGCAAGGCGATGAATGCAAAGGGACTGAAGGAAATCCTGTATGAAGGAGTCAATATCGGGGACAAGGATTATTCCGCCCTGGTCTCCAAGATCAAAGCCGCGCGCGCTGACCTCGTCTATTGGGGCGGCCTGCACGACACCGGCGGGCTGATCCTGCGCCAGCTGCGCGACCAGGGCGTCAAGGCGACGTTCATGGGCGGCGACGGGCTGGCCGACGATGAATTCGCGACCATTGCAGGCCCAGGCGCAGAAGGCACCTTGATGACCTTCTCACCGGATCCGCGCACCAACGCGGCCAACAAGGACATCGTCGAGGTCTTCCGCAAAAAAGGATTCGAGCCGCAGGCATACACGCTCTACAGCTATGCCGCCGTTCAGATCCTGAAGCAGGCGGCCGAGCAGGCGAATTCCCTTGACCCGAAAAAGATGGCCGAAGTCATGCACTCGGGCAAGTCGTTCAATACCGTGCTCGGCGAGATGTCCTACGACAAGAAGGGCGACGTGACCGGGTACACCGTGGGCGGCAAGAAGAAGGACCGTTACGTGCTCTACATCTGGAAAAAGGGTCCCGACGGCAAGATCACCTACGTCGAGACGCAGTAGGAAGACGATACACGATCGTCGTGCGCGCCCCGGCTTATCGCAGCCGGTGCAAGCTTTGTAGAGCGCAATCCGGTGTGTTGACGCACAGCTGCGTAGCGCGACGGATCGGCTCCCTCCCCGCTTGCGCAGGGCAATCGCATATGAGCAAGCCGTACCCCAAACCGAGGCCGCGAAGCGGCACTACGCTGGTGGTTCTTGTAGGGGCGGGTTTCAAACCCGCCCTCGTTCGGCATTCACGGTGTGTGAGGTTGATCCGAGCTTAGCCGTACGAACTTTGATTGCGCAGCTGATGACGGCAATTCTCTCGCAGCGAGCATGTGGCACAAGGGCGGGTTTAAAACCCGCCCCTACAAGCTTTGCGACCGCGATGTGCTTCCCGTCCGGGTTTGCGGTACGCCTTGCTCATATGCGATTGCCATGCCCACTTGGGAGGGTTTGGGTGGTGGCACATTTGATAAGCCTCGTTGCGCGCCCCCCTCCCTGTCCCTCCCCCGCAAGCGGGGGAGGGGGCGCTGTGGTAGGGCACGTCAGAACCGGAAGAAGACATCGAC